>JAVVFK010000130.1:0-6737 GCA_032251015.1 Elusimicrobiales bacterium | reverse complement strand
GGAGCGGCGCTCCTGTTTATTTATAGGGCAGATAAGTCCTGAGAACCGCGGCCTCGTGGCTGTTCTTCTCTTCCACCTTGGCGGTGCGAAGCTTACGGCCGCGCTTGGCGGACATACCGGTGAGAAGATGCCTGAGGCCGGACTTCCGGTGCAGCCATTTGCCGCTGGCGGTCTTCTTGAAGCGTTTCTTGGACCCGCTGTGAGTTTTCATTTTGGGCATATTTTTTTCTCTGGTCCTATTATATAAATTACAGGGACATCCTGTAAATGGCCTGCCGCGCGGTTCCGTTCCGACGGGTTCAGGCCGCGGAGGGACCGGGCGCCTTCGGCTCGGCCGGCGGCTGCGGCTTTTCCCCGCCTTCCGGGGGCTTGGCCGCGGCCTTGGCCTCGGGCTTGGCGGCGGCGGTCTTGGGAGCCGGCTTGGGCGAGAGCATCACGCTCATCCTGTTTCCCGCCATCGAGAAACGCCCCTCCTGGTTGCCGAACTCGGCGAGTTTGAGCACCACGTCCTTGAGTATCTTCTCGCCCAGGTCGCGGTGCTGGTTCTCGCGGCCTTTGAAGATCACGGTCACGCGCACTTTATCCTGGCCGGTGAGGAACCCGGCGATATGCTTTATCTTGGTGTTCAGGTCGTGCGAGGCGATGCGCGTGTGCATGCGTATCTCTTTGAGCATGCCCACCTTCTGCTTCTTGCGGTTCTCCCTGTCCTGCTTGTCCTTCTCGTAGAGATACTTGGAAAAGTCCATTATCTTGCAGACGGGCGGCGCGGCCTGCGGAGCTATCTCGACCAGGTCCATTCCCGCGTTGCGGGCCATCTGCATCGCTTCCTGCGTGGGTTTGACCCCGAGCATCGTACCGTCGCTGTCGACGAGGCGGACCTGCGACACGTTGATCCACCGGTTTATCCTTATGCGTTTATCGTAATACAACTTTCCTCCGTAATAAAGGGCCCCCCTCGGGGAGCCCGTTTCCGCTTATCTAATTTACAAACTTTCCCAATGACAGTCAACTTGACCGGGGCCCGCAGGCGGCACGGTACCAGAGCAGGCCCAGGTATTCGTGCAGGGCGGCCTTAAGGCCGGGTCCGCCCCGGGGCAGCAGCGAGGACCAGCCCCGCCAGCCCGGGGAGGAGAGGTAGCCGCAGGGAACCGGGGTGACGGCCCCGAAGCCGGCGGCCCGGAAAGCCCGGACGGCCCTCGGCAGGTGCCTGGCGGAGGTCACCAGCAGCGGCCTCCTCCATTCATTGTCCCTGAATATTTCCGACACCAGGAAAGCGTTGCCGCAGGTGTCCACGGACCTTCCCTCCTCCAGGATCTTATGTTCCGGCACTCCCGCGTCGGCCAGGGCCCTGGCGGCGCCGGGGGCCCAGCTGCCGCTGCCGAAGAAACCGCCGCCGCTGACGACGACCGGCAGGCCGGTGTGGCGGTGCAGGCGCGCCGCGGCCAGCAGCCTGGCCGAGGAGTCCATGTCCAGGGCGGGACCGCCGCCGGGGTCCGAGGCTCCCGGCACCAGCCCGCCGCCCAGGACCACTATGGCGTCGGCCGAGAGGTCCCCCGGCTGGGGATAGCGGTGCTCCAGCGGGCGCAGGAGTAGCGAATGGAAGGCCGGGGTCATCAGGACCCACAGAGCGAGGCCCGCGCCGGCCCAGATCCCGGCCCGCCCGCGGCGCTTGTATGCGCACCAGGCGGCGGCCGCGAAGCAGGCCGTGACCAGCAGGCCCGGCGGCAGCAAAAAAGGCGTAATCAGTTTCTTGATCAGGAACATATCAAAAACGAGGCCCCGTCCGCCGGGAGGGCGGACAGGGCCTTGGCGTTCACCGCGGGGACGTTTATACTCCGTCCTTTATGCGCATCCGGTAGAACGAGCGCCAGACGAACACGGTCGACAGCGCGAAGAACACCGCCGCGGCGGTATGGGCCGTGGCGGGCTCCAGCGTTATAGCAAGTTCCACGGCCAGCAGGCCGAAAAGCGTGGTGAACTTGATGACCGGGTTCATCGCCACCGACGAGGTGTCCTTGAACGGGTCGCCGACGGTGTCGCCGACTATGGTGGCGTCGTGCAGCGGCGTGCCTTTCATGTCCAGCTCGGTCTCGACCAGCTTCTTGGCGTTGTCCCAGGCGCCGCCGGCGTTGGCCATGAAGATGGCCTGGTAGAGCCCGGAGATCGCGATGCCGATGAGGTAGCCGATGAAGTAGAAGTGGTTGAGACAGGCGAACGCCAGCGTGCTGAAGAACACCGCCAGGAAGATGTTGAACATGCCCTTCTGCGCGTACTGGGTGCAGATCTCCACCACTTTCTTGGAGTCCTCCACGGAAGCCTTCGCCGCGTTCTCCAGTTTTATATTGTTCTTTATGAACTCCACCGCGCGGTAGGCGCCGGTGGTCACGGCCTGGGTGGACGCGCCGGTGAACCAGTAGATCACCGCACCGCCGGTTATGAGGCCCAGCAGGAACAGCGGGTTGAGTATCGACAGCCCCGCCTCCACCTGGCCCGGGAAGGTCTTGTGCAGGACCTGTATGATCGAGAAGATCAGCGTAGTGGCGCCGACCACCGCCGTGCCGATGAGCACCGGCTTGGCCGTCGCCTTGAACGTATTGCCCGCGCCGTCGTTCTCCTCCAGGTGCCGTTTGGCGTTGGCGAAGTCGGGCTTGAAGCCGTAGTTGCGCTGTATCTCCTCCCCGATGCCGGGGATGGTCTCTATGGTGGAGAGCTCGTAGACGCTCTGCGCGTTGTCGGTCACCGGGCCGTAGGAGTCCACGGCTATCGTGACCGGGCCCATGCCCAGGAAGCCGAACGCTATCAGGCCGAACGCGAAGATGGCCGGCGCCGCCATTATGGCGGCCAGGCCCTGTTCGCTGACCACGTAGCCGACCGCCATCAGCGCTATGATGGCGATGCCCAGCCAGTAGGCGCTGAAGTTGCCGGCCACCAGGCCGGAAAGGATGTTAAGCGAAGGACCGCCTTCCTTGGACGCCGCCAGCACCTCGCGCACGTGCGAGGAATTGGTGGAGGTGAATATCTTGACCAGTTCCGGGATAACGGCCCCGGCCAGCGTACCGCAGCTTATGATGGTCGAGAGCTTCCACCACAGCGTGCCGTCGCCCAGGTCCGCTATGAGCAGGTAGGAAAGCATGTAGGTCATGCCGATCGAGACCAGCGAGGTCAGCCAGACCAGCGTGGTCAGCGGCGTCTCGAAGTCGAACTTCTTCGACTGGCCGTAGGCCGCCTTGGCCCAGAGGCCGTTGAGGCCGTAGGACAGCGCGCTGGTGAGGATCATGCCTATGCGCATGACGAAGATCCAGACCAGCAGCTGGACCTGGGTCAGCGCCTCGGGCACCGCCAGCAGTATGAAGGCGATCAGCGCGACGCCGGTAACGCCGTAGGTCTCGAAACCGTCGGCGGTCGGGCCCACGGAGTCGCCGGCGTTGTCGCCGGTGCAGTCGGCTATGACGCCCGGGTTGCGGACGTCGTCTTCCTTGATCTTGAATACTATCTTCATCAGGTCCGAGCCGATGTCGGCGATCTTGGTGAAGATGCCGCCGGCTATCCTGAGCGCGGCCGCGCCCAGGGACTCGCCTATCGCGAAGCCGATGAAGCAGGGACCGGCGTAATCGCCGGGGATGAAGAGCAGTATCGCCAGCATCAGCACCAGCTCGACCGAGATGAGCAGCATTCCTATGGACATGCCGGCCTTGAGCGGGATCTGCATGACCGGGAACGGGAAGCCCCCGAGGCTGGCGAAGGCGGTGCGCGAGTTGGCGTAGGTGTTTATCCTTATGCCGAACCAGGCCACCGCGTAGGAACCCAGGATACCGACTATGCTGGAGAGGATTATGATCCCCAGCTGGAAGAGGCTGAAATGCAGCAGGTAGCCGAAATAAAAGATCATTATCGCCGCGATAAAAGCCCAGAGTATGGCGAGGAACTTGCCCTGGGTGAACAGGTAGGTCTTGCAGGTCTCGTAGATCAGCTCGGAGATCTCGAGCATCGACTTATGCACGGGCAGCCGGCTTATCTGCATCGACTGCACCAGGCCGAAGAAGATGCCCAGGAAGCAGATCACCATGCCCCACAGCAGCAGCGTGTCCCCGGCGACGCCCATGAACCGGGCCTGGGACAGGCTGGGGATGATGAGGTCGGCCTCTCCCGCGAAAGAATTAGTGACGGACAGCGTTAAGGCGGCCGCGACGGCGGCCAGCGACTTTATTTTACCCATTAACCCCTCCTGACATGTCTGTTAAAGAAGGACGCCCGTCTCTCGACGGGCGGCCCTTCCTGATTTTTTTAGAGCTTCTGCTCCGCTACGACCGGGACTCCCGGCCCCATAGTGGAAGATACGAACACCGACTGCAGGTACACGCCCTTCGACGACGAGGGCTTGGCCTTGAGAACGGCGTCCAGCACGACCTGCGCGTTCTCGGCCAACTTGTTCTCCGGGAACGAGGCCTTGCCGACGGGCACGTGGATGAGGCCCTGCGCGTCGTTCTTGTACTCCACGCGGCCGGCCTTGAGTTCCGTCACGGCTTTCTTCACGTCCAGCGTCACGGTCCCGCTCTTGGGATTGGGCATCAGGCCGCGCGGGCCAAGCGTCTTGCCCAGGCGGGTGATGTCCTTCATCATGTCGGGGGTGACCACCAGCACGTCGAAGTCCATCATCCCTTTGGCGATCTCCTCGATCAGCTCGGCCGCGCCGACCTTGTCGGCGCCTGCGGTGGTGGCCTCCACGGCCTTCTCGCCCTTGGCGATGACGGCGACCTTCTTGGTCTTGCCGCTGCCGTGCGGGAGCGGCACCGTGCCGCGCACCGACTGGTCCGACTGCTTGGGGTCTATGCCCAGGCGTACGTGGACCTCCACGGTCTCGTCGAACTTGGCGGTGGCGGTCTTCTTTATCATCGCCATCGCCTCGGCCAGGGTGTACTTTTTGGAAAGATCCAGGTCTTTCTTAAGGTTATTGAGTCTTTTTCCCATTTTTATGTTCTCCTTGTTTTTTCCAGGGCCTTACGGCCCCCGAGGTTCGTGCGCGGGAAGGTCCCGCTTCCTCGTAAGAACTTCTTATCCCTCTATCTCTACGCCCATCGAGCGGGCGGTGCCTTTCACCATCTCCATCGCCTGGCCGAGGTCCTTGGTATTGAGGTCCACCAGTTTCTGCCTGGCCACTTCCTCCACCTGCTTGAGGTTCAGCTTGCCGACCTTGGTCTTGTTCGGCTCGCTGGAACCCTTGGCCAGGCCGGCGGCCTTCTTGATGAGGGCGGCCATGGGCGGCATCTTGGTGATGAAAGTGAAGCTGCGGTCCTCGAAGACGGTGATGACCACCGGTATCGGGACTCCCTGCTCCAGTTTCTTGGTCTTCTCGTTGAACTGCTTGCAGAAGTCCATGATGTTAACGCCGTGCTGGCCGAGGGCGGGGCCCACGGGCGGGGCGGGATTGGCGGCGCCGGCCGGTATCTGAAGCTTTATGAGCGTTTTTATCTGTTTGACTTTAGCCATGTTAAGTTACCTCTGTTTAGACTTTTTCCACCTGCAGGAAATCCAGCTCCACCGGGGTGGGGCGGTCGAACACGGTCACCGTGACGCGCAGCTTGGCCTTGGGCTCGTTGACGTCCTCTACGAGGCCCATAAAGTGCTTGAACGGGCCCTCGATGATGCGGACGCTCTCGCCCTTCTCGAACTGGACGGCGGGCTTGGGCTTGTCCTCGCTGGTCGAATTCACCAGCTCCAGGATCTGCTGCACCTCTCCCTCGTCCATCGGGACCGGCTTGGGGTCGCCGAGAAAGCCCGAAACCCCCTGTATGCCGCGGATGACCCAGTAGCTCTCGTTATCGAGTTCCAGGTCCACCAGCACGTAGCCGGGGAAGAACTTGCGCTTGCGCAGTTCCTTTTTATTGTGCTTGACGGCCACTACGTCTTCCGTCGGGATCAGCACCTGAAAAAGCTTGGTGGAGAGCTCGTTGGAGTCTATCTTGGCCTGGAGCGCCTTCTCTACGCGCTCCTCGAAACCCGTACGGGTATGTATTACGAACCAGCCTCTTGCCATGTTTAACGTCCTCCGAGCATGCCTTTCACAAAAAAGGAAAGGCCCAGGTCTACCAGGCTTATATAGATGGCCACGATGGTCACCACCACGGCCACGGCGATGGTGGATTTCACCACCGCGTCCTTGGGCAGCCAGGTGACCTTGGTCAGCTCCTGGTAAACTTCTCGTAAAAAACCGGTTATCTTTTTCATAGTCGAACTCCGCCCTCCGCTCCGTAGACGGTAAATCTGGCGGGAGCGGAAGGAATCGAACCTTCAGTCGCGGTTTTGGAGACCGCTGGTTTACCGTTAACCGACGCTCCCCCGGAAATCAGGATTTTACTTCCTTGTGGGTGGTCTGCTTGCCGCAGGCTCTGCAGAACTTCTTGAGTTCCAGCTTAAACTCCTTCTTCTTGCCCCGGGAAAAGTGATAGTTCTTCCTCTTGCAGGAAGTGCAACCCAGGGTTATCGTTATCCTATCGGCCATCTTGAATCTCCATCCGGGTCCCGGCGGCCGGGGGTCTCCCCCCGGCCGTCAGGCTCGCCCGTGTTACTCTATGATCTCGGTCACTACGCCGGCGCCCACGGTATGGCCGCCTTCGCGGATAGCGAAGCGCAGGCCCTTCTCCAGGGCGATCGGGGTGATCAGTTCCACGTTGACTTCGGCGTGGTCGCCGGGCATGATCATCTCAACGCCGGGTTTGAGCTCCACGCCGCCGGTCACG
>JAVVFK010000012.1:0-22333 GCA_032251015.1 Elusimicrobiales bacterium | reverse complement strand
GCCGGTTACAACACCTACTGGTCGGACGCCAATACGATAGCCTCGGAGCAGTATGTCGCCGTGACCCGCGGCGGTACCGGGGCGAATCTCTTTTCCACGGGAGGCCCCAATGAATTCGTGAGGCAGAATTCACCCGGCGGCGCGTTCACAGTTTCGGCGATAGCCGACGCTGACGTGCCGGATAATATCTCGCTGACGAGCATAACGCAGATAACCAACAGGAGCCACACGAACCTGTCGGATATCGGGACCAATACCCATGCCCAGATAGATACGCATGTAGGGAGCAATTCCGCGCATAATGCAACCAGCGCGAACACGGGCAACCGCATCGTTATGCGCGACGCCTCCGGGAACTTCTCGGCCGGCACGATAACGGCCAGTCTCACCGGGAACGTCAGCGGCAACGCCGGCACGGCCACCGCGCTGGCCGCCGACCCTTCCGACTGCACATTGCCCCAGGTCGCCCTGGGGATCAACGCTTCCGGAGCCGCGGTATGCTCGCAGCCAACCAACGTGCTAGGCAACGCGGCGACGGTCACCAACGGTTTTTACACCACGAGCAGCCTGGCCGGAGACGTTACGGGGACCCCGGGGAACACGGTCGTGGGGAACAATTCGCATGACCACACCGGGACCACTATCAGCGGCCTTGCCGTTGCCGACTTCACATCGTCGAATATCTCGAACTGGACCAATGACAGCGGGTATATAACGTCCGCCGGGACTGCGACGAACTTTTCCGGTTCGCTGGCCGGCGACGTTACGGGAACACAAGGTTCGACCGTGGTGGGTAACGACTCGCACACGCATGGCCCTACCACGATAACAGGGGGTTGGGGTGGAACGATCAATACGGTGAAATCCGACGGAACAACCGCGTGTACGATCACCGTCAGCAATGGGATAATAACGGCCACTACCTGCAATTGACGTAATTGTTACGGCAGTATCGCTTTAAGCGTTCTTTCGGTGGCGCCCTGGAGGCCTTTCAAGGCTTCCAGGGCTTTTTTCCCGGCCGTGGCCGAGAAGGTGGGGGAGTGAACCAAAACCTTTAAACGGGCCGCCAGTTCATCTCCGTCGGCGGCCAGGAATCCGCCGCCCGAGGCCAGCAGGGCCTTGCCCGCGACCAGGGCGTTGGAATAGTTCCTTCCGAAGAAGACCGGCCTGGCGGCGGCGGCGGGTTCGAGCAGGTTATGACCGCCTACGGGGGCTATGGTGCCGCCTACGAATACCGCTTCGCAGAAAGGGTAGAAACCGGTCAGCCAGCCCATCTCGTCCATAAGGATACAGTCGGCTTCGCCGTTCCAGGAGTCCCTGTCCTTCCAGCGCAGGCAGGTGAGGCCGGCGCGGGACGCCTTTGTCAGGGCGTCGGCCGACCTTTCCGGGTGCCTGGGCGCCAGCAGAAGCTTAAGTCCGTGTCGTGATTCCCTGGCCGAGACGAAAGCCATCAGAACGGCGTCCTCGTCGAGCGGGTGCGTGCTGGCGGCGCAGAAGACGGGTTTGCCGCCGAACCCGGCGTTCTTTAGTCCTTCCGCTATCTCCGTCTCTTTCGAAGCGTCCGGTTCCACAAGATCGTATTTTATATTGCCGGTCACCTCCGCCTTACGGCCGGGCGGCAGGAAATAGCCGTAGCGCTCCGCGTCGCCGGGCGTCTGGGCCAGGACTCCGTCGGTCATGGACAGGGTCCATGAGAGTACGGGGCGGATCAGCCGGTAAGAGCGGAAGCTGCGGGCCGACATCCGTGCGTTCATGAAGAAGATCTTCGCTTCCCTCTGGCGCGCGCACAGGATAAGGCCCGGCCAGATCTCGGTCTCGGCTATCAGGAGCAGCGAGGGGTTAGCGGCGCGGCAGAAGGCCCGCATCAGCGGGTAGAAGTCCAGCGGCAGCAGCCTGGCGTGAGGGGTGAGTTTGAGAGCTTCCGTCCTGCCGGCCCAGGTGGAACAGGTTATAAGGAGCGGGGCGTCCGGCATCCTTTCTTTCAGCCCGGCGGCGATCTTGCCCAGCGAGCGGACCTCCCCGACGGAGGCGGCGTGTATCCAGACCGGCCGGCCGGGCAGTTTCTCCATGGAAGGGGTGAGGCGTTCGCCGAGTTCCTTGAAGAGGCCGCCGAGGAGCCTCCGGCGGGGGGAAAGGGCGAAGCCGGCCAGGAACGCCATCGCAAGCAGCGGCGAGAGCAGATTGTAAAGGACGTACATCGGGCGGGCCGTCATTCGCCTCTCCCCAGACGCCGTTCGGCTTCGGCGCAGGCCCCGTCCAGCCGGGTCTCCAGCTCGCGGGCGGCGGCTTCCAGGTCGTCGCCGGGCGCTACTTTCAGCGGCTCGCCGTAGACGATGGCCGCCCGGCTGAAAGGCAGCGGGAAATTGAACCGGTCCCAGGAATTGAAGACTATCCGCCAGGCCGTGGCGCAGGAAATAGGCAGAACGGGCATGCCGGTCTTCTGGGCCAGGTACAGGGCGCCGGGCTGGGCCTTGCGCGCCGGCCCTTTGGGACCGTCGGGGGTCATCGCCAGGGAAAAACCCTCTTCCGCCTTGCGCAGGAGAAGTATGAGGGCCCTGGCGGCGCCCTTGCTGCTCGATCCCCGGACGGTCTCGTAGCCCAGCAGTCGCAGGGCGCCGTTTATGAACTCGCCGTCGGCGCTGCGGCTAACCAGCGCGGCCACCCGCCGGCCCCGGTGGGCGCAGATGCAGTAGGCCAGTTGATGATGCCAGTGGACCAGGACGGACCGGGGGAATTCTTCGGGCGGGGGCGGAGTGACCAGGCGTACGGTGGCGTACACCAGGCGCATATACAGGTATATCAGGAGCGAAAGGATGCGGCTTGAGAGGGGGACGGCCGCTTCGGCACGGGGCCCGGGGTTCATTTTTTCTCGCCCGGCTTTACGGCCCTCTTCTCTCTTTCCTTCTTTTTGCGGTTGAGCCAGGGTATGGAGAAAACCAGTGTATGACGGGGGGCGAGTTTTCCGCCTTCGGCCGAAACGCCGATCTTGGCCGCGTCGAGATTTCCCATCAGTTCCGCCAGGGCCCCGGGATCCGTCTCCATCCAGGGCGCGGCCGTTATCTCGGGAGCGCCCAGGTCGAAGCCTTCGTTGCCCGCTTCCTGCGCGGCGAGGTCCGCCACCACTTTAAGGCCGGTCTCAAGGAACACCCCGGCCGCTATCTCGGCCAGGCGGGCGTTGTCGCCCTGCATGCCGGCGGCCTTGGTCTCGAGACCGGTGCCCAGGGTTATCACGCCGGTGGTCAGCCCCGGCAGCGATCTCTCCTTCATCTCGGGCATATCGCTGCGGGCGTGATCGAACACGGTCGCGGGCTCGCAGTCGTGGAACAGCGAAGAGGCGAATTCCTTGAGATGCTCGGTCGCCGCCAGTCCTATGGCGAAGAGGTCGATCTTCTCCCTGCGGGCCTTGCGCTGCACCTCGTGCGCGTAGACTGGTATCTTGAATTTCCTGATCTTTCTCACTGTCCCGCCTATGCCGGGGCGCGTGGCCCCGGCGCCGTTACTTCTCAGCTCCTGCCGCTCTTGCTCTCCCACTGGTAGACCGCCTGCGTGGCGATGGCCATGGTGGAGTATGTCCCGGCTATGCTGCCGATGAGCATGGCGAAGGCGAAGTTGTTGATGACGTCGCCGCCGAAGACGAAGAGTATCAGGACGACCGTCAGCACGGTCAGGTTGGTGATGATCGTGCGGGATACGGTCTCGTTCACGCTGACGTTGATCAGCTTGCCGAGCGCCATCTTGGGGAACTTGCGGATGTTCTCGCGCATCCGGTCGAAGATGACGATGGTGTCGTTTATCGAATAGCCGGCTATGGTCAGCAGGGCCGCCACCACGACCAGGTCGATCTCCCTGTTCGTTATCGAGAGGGCCGTCATCGTGATGAACACGTCGTGCGCCAGCGCCAGGACGCCGGCGGCGCCCCAGATCGGGTTGGAGAACCGGAACGCGACGTAGATGATGATGCCGAAGAGCGAGAGTATGATGGCGAACATGGCCTTCTTGGCCAGGTCCCGCCCTACGACGGGGCCGACATAGTCGCGCTTCTCCTCGATGAACTTATTGCCCTCGAACGAGGTCTCGAAGGCCTTTATTATTTTGTTGGCGACCTCGTTGACGTTGTCCTGCTTGCCTTTTACGCGCACGGCGTAGGCGTTGCGGCCTGTGTAGCTCTGTATGACCGCGTCTATATCCGCGTCCGCCATGGACCTGCGGACTTCCGCTATGCCGACGGGTTTCTCGAAGGCCACCTGCAGCAGGGTGCCGCCGGTGAAGTCGAGGCCCAGGTTGAGGCCCTTTACCGACAGGGAGATTATTCCCGCCAGTATGATCGCTCCGGAGATCCCGAAGAAGACGAAGCGCTTGGCTACGAAGTCGATGTTGGTCTTACCGACGAGCTTTATCATATGCTGAGCTCCTTGGGATTGGACGTGAGCCAGAAGTCATAGATGGCCCGCGTTATGAATACGGAGGTGAACACACCGATGAGCAGACCGATGGTCAGCGTCACCGCGAAGCCCTTGACCGGGCCGGAACCGAACTGGAAGAGGAAGATGCCCGCTATCCAGGTGGTCACGTTGGAGTCGAAGATAGCGCTCCAGGCCTTGTCGTAGCTGGTAGGGATGAGCATCGCCAGCGGCTTGGAAAGCGCCATTTCCTCGCGCATGCGCTCGAGTATCAGCACGTTCGCGTCGATGGCCATAGCCAGCGCCAGGATCATGCCGGCTATGCCGGGCAGCGTCAGCGTGGCGGCGAAGTAGCTCATCGCCGCCACCAGGAAGACGAAGTTGAGCGCCAGCGCGATGCCGGCCACGAACCCGCCCGCCCGGTAGTAGAACACCATGAACACGAAGACGAAAAGGAACCCTATCAGCGAGGCGGTGAGCCCCTTCTTGATGGAGTCTTCGCCCAGGCTCGGGCCCACCACGCGCTTCTCGATTATGTTCACGGGGGCGGGCAGTGCGCCCGCGCGCAGGACTATGGCCAGGTTGCGGGCCTCCTGCATGGTGAAGTCTCCCTCGATCACGCCGGTCCCGCCGCCGATGCGGGTCTTGATGACCGGGGCGGAATGCACCACGCCGTCGAGAACTATCGCGAGGTGGCGGTTGACGTTGGCGCCGGTGAAGCGCTCGAAGATCTTTCCGCCTTCCTTATCGAACGTGAAGCCTATGGTGGGGTAGCCGAACTGGGTGTCGGTCTCTACCCGGGCGTTCTCCAGGTGGGCGCCGGTCAGCGGAACGGTGGCTTCCAGCACATAGTAGCTCTGCCGGGCGTTCTCGCCCGAGGCGGCCTTGGCCAGGACGGAATCTTTGGGCATGATCCTGGCTATCTCGGGATGAAGTTTGCCGGACTTGGTAAGGGGGGGCTCGCCGAGAACGTCCACCTTCTCCAGCACCTTCATGGCCTCGGGGCCGTCGTTGGTCAGCCGGAATTCGAGCAGCGCGGTCTTGCCGATGAGATTCTCGGCCTCTTCCGTATTGGAGATGCCGGGCAGGTCCACGGAGATCCAGCGGTCGCCCTGACGGGCTATCGGGACTTCGCCCACGCCGTACTGGTCGACGCGGTTGCGGATGATCTCGATGGCGCGGGCCATGGCGTCGGCCAGGGCTTCTTTCTTATCGAGCTTGGCGACGTCGAGCTCAAGCAGCATATGGGTGCCGCCGCGCAGGTCGAGGCCGAGGTTAAGGATGCGCTTGGGGCGCAATGCGACCGATTCGAGCTTTTCGCGCTCGTCCTGCGTCTTGGTATACCACTCTATCGTGGGATAAAGCAGCCATACCGCGAGTATGAGCAGGCCCAGGATCAGGCCAAGTTTCCATTGAAGTTTGTTCATCGTCTGTCTCCCGTGTTCCTCAGGCGGATTTAAGGACCGACGCCACGCCGGTCTTTACCAGCGCGACCTTGACGCCCTTGGCTATCTCCAGTTCCAGTTCGTCGCCCTTGACGGCCGTTATCACGCCGATCAGACCGCCTTGGGTGAGGACCCTGTCGTTGGCCTTGAGCCCGTCCAGCATGAGCTTGCGCTCCTTCATCTGCTTCTGTTGCGGCCTTATGAGCAGGAAATAGAAAATAACGAGTACGGCTATGAAAGGGACGAACTGCATTACGGGGGAGTTGGGTTCCATCAGGTCTTTCTCCTTGATTCTTTAACTATATATATACATACGATTTTAACACATTTGGGGACACAATACCTATTTCCCGCACAAAAACCGCTTGTTTTACCGGGATAAAACAGGGCGGAAATAGGTATTGTGTCCCCGATTTCAGGAGGGGAGGTAGGCGGACATGAATTTGGAGCGGGCGGAGGCGAAGCTTCCCTCCTTGATCGCCCGGCGCATCTCGAGGGTCTGATTAATAAGGAAACGCAGGTTATGTATGGAGATCAGGCGGTGCGAGAGCATCTCGCCGGCCTTGAAGAGGTGGGAGATGTAGGAACGGGAATACTTCCGGCAGGCCTCGCAGTCGCAGCCGGGGTCGAGGGGCTGGTCGTCCAGCCGGTGGGGGGCGTTCTTGATATAGTAACGCCCGGCCGAGGCCAGTACCTGGCCGTGCCGCGCGTAGCGAGTGGGAAGGACGCAGTCGAACATGTCCACGCCCGCGCCTACCGAATCCCATATATCCTCGGGACTGCCCAGGCCCATGAAATAGACGGGCTTGTTCTTAGGGAGAGGCTCCATGACGGCCGCCAGCGCCGAACGCATCTGGTCCTTGGTCTCGCCGACCGAAAGCCCGCCCAGGGCGAAGCCGTCGAAATCCAGCCCGGCGGCGTGGCGCGCGGCCTCCGCCCGCAGGTCGGGGTAGGTCGAGCCCTGCAGTATGCCGAAAAGCAGCGGTTTTTTGCCGTGCGGCATGTCCTTGACGACCTTGTCGAAATGGCGGCGGGCGCGTTCGGCCCAGCGCTTGGTCTGGTCCAGGGCCTTGCGGGCGTCGCCGTAATCGGCGGGATTCTCTACGCAGACGTCCAGGCAGGTCCAGATATCGGAACCGATGGAGGCCTGCCAGTCGATGACCTTCTCGGGGGTGAAGAGATGGGGACTGCCGTCGATATGGGAACTGAACTTGACACCTTCCTCGCTGATCTTGCGAAGGCGGCTGAGGCTGTAGACCTGGAAGCCGCCGGAGTCGGTCAGGACAGGGCCCGTGTGGCTCATGAATTTATGCAGGCCGCCGGCTTTCCTGAGGACTTCCAGCCCGGGGCGCAGGTAGAGGTGATAGGTGTTGGAGAGGATGCATTCCGTCCCGATCACGGCGAGGTCGTCCTGCGAGACGGCCTTTACCGTGGCCTGGGTGGCGACGGGCATGAAGACGGGAGTGTGTACGTCGCCGGCGCGGGTATGCACAAGCGCGCACCTGGCGTGGGAGTCTTCTTCCTTATGCAGAACTTTGAAGTGGTCCATGTAAGTCCTTATATTATCAGCATCGCGTCGCCGTACGAATAGAAACGGTACTTTTCCGCGACGGCCCCGGCGTAGGCCGCGTAAAGCTTGTCCGCGCCGGCGAAGGCGGCGGTCATGTAGAGCGGCGCCGAGCCGGGCACATGAAGATTCGTGATGAAACCCGCGGCGGTCCTGAACCGGTGGCCGGGGTATATGAAGAGGGTAGCGTCGGCCTTGCCGGGGGAGAGGCGCCCGTCCTCTCCCGCCAGTGTCTCCAGCGTGCGCATGGAAGAAGTGCCGACGGGTATCACCCTGCCGCCGCGCGCCAGGCAGGCGTTCACCTTCTCCGCGGCTTCCGGCGCTACTTCGCAGCATTCGGGAAGCATCACGTGATCCGCCGGGTCCGCCGCGCGTACCGGCCGGAAGGTGCCCCAGCCGACGTGCAGGGTCACGTAAGCGATATCGACCCCGGAGGCCGATACCGCGTCCAGGAGCGCCGGGGTGAAATGGAATCCGGCCGTGGGGGCCGCGATGGAACCTTCTTCCGACGCGTATACGGTCTGGTAAAGGGTTTTGTCGTCCGGCCTTTCCTCCGCCAGGCCGCGGCGGCGCCGGGACTTGATGATGTAGCCCGGCAGCGGGGCCTCGCCGTGCAGGTCGAGCCAGCCGGGGGTGAGCGGGACCGAGAAGCGCACCAGCAGCGAAGCGTCGTCCGCCAGGCCCTCTATCTCCGCCCCGGAACCGTCTGGCAGTTCCAGCGGCGTGCCCGGGGAAAGTTTGCGTCCCAGCGCCTTCCAGCGCGTCAGGCTCCCGTCGACGGGAGCGACCAGCAGCAGTTCGGCCCTGCCGCCCGTCCGCTTGCGGGCCGGCAGGCGGGCCTTGCGCACCGCGCTGCGGTTGAGGACCAGGCAGTCCCCCGGCCGGAGAAAGGACGGCAGGTCCCGGAACGAGGCGTGGGTCAGCGCGCCGGAGGACCTGTCGAGCCTCATCAGGCGGGAAGAATCGCGGGGTTCCGCCGGTCCCGGCGCGATAAGCGGCTCTATCTCGAGAGTTTCGAATTTTTCAAGGCTCATTTGAGGACGGTTATGGATGCGCCGGGATAGTAGTGGCGCAGTATCCGCTTATAGTCGCGGCCCTTCCTGGCCAGCGCCGCCGCGCCCGCCTGGCACATGCCGACGCCGTGTCCCCAGCCCCGGCCCTTGAAAAGCCAGCCGCCGGAAGTAGGTGAGACCGAGGTGATATACGTACTGCGGAAGTCGGAATTGCCGAAGGATGAGCGCATGGTCCGGCCGTCGACGTAATGGGTCCGCTTGTCGGTGTCGAACGCCAGGCGCAGCGCGCGTCCCGATTTATCCTTCTTGGCCACGCGGACCCTCTTGAGTTTCAGCGCCGTGGAGCCCTGCCTCTGGATGAAAGAGATAAGGTCCCGTTCCGGGATATAGAGCTGCCACCTGGTGTGCCGGGAAGAGGAGCAGAATGGATCCTTCCCTCCGTAGAGCGGCTTATATATCTTCTCGCCCCAGGCGGCGGTCGAGCTGGCGGTGTGGCCGCCGCAGCAGGCGTGAAAATAGGCCGTGACGATCTTGCCTTTGTAGGTGAGGACCTGGCCGCGGGTCTTTTCGATGGCCGTCCTGATCCTGCCGTTGACGTTGTTGCGGCCGTTGTAGACCTGGCTGTTGACGTCGGCGGTAACGTCGTAATCGCGGGAGGGGGTGCGCTTCTTCATGGCGTAGCTGCGGGAAGCGACCGCCTGCGCCTTGAGCGCCTCCAGGGGCGAGCCCGGGCTCATCTCCACCGGGAGAACGCCCTCGAGGTAATCCTCTATATCGAGATGCTCCACCACGTTCAGGAGGCCTTCCGGCGTCGCTTTGACGACGAGCCTCCCCCTGTAGAAGACCCCGTTGATCTTAACCCCCAGGCCGCCCTGCTCCGGTTCCAGGCTGATCTCGGGGCCCAGCGTCTCGCCGGCCACCTTCACCCGCCCGTCCAGGGGTATCAATTCGTAAGGCGATTTCGCGACCAGCAGGTAGCGGCGGTCGGAGCTCAGGTCGCGCACGTAGACCTGCCCGTCGGTGCGCAGGCGGAAACTGGCCGTGCCCAGACGGATCCCGACCCGTATATCGGCGGCCTCCGCCGTCCCGCAAAGCAGGAGGGCGGCAGCCAGAACTGGTGCCAGGGAGGGAAGTCTCATCGTATCAGAAGAGTTTATCCGACGGAGGATTGAGGCCGAGATGCCTGTAGGCGTTCTGCGTCAGGACCCGGCCCCGGGCCGTGCGCTGCAGGAACCCGGCCTGTATCAGGAAAGGCTCGATGACGTCGGTCAGGGTGTCGGACTCCTCGGAGAGGGCCACGGCGAGATTATCTATCCCGACCGGTCCGCCGGAGAAATTATCGGCGATCACAGAAAGCAGCCTGCGGTCCAGGGCGTCGAGCCCCTGTGCGTCTATCTCCATAGCCTCCATGGCCCTGGCCGTTATGGCCGGGTCTATGACGCCGGTCCCTTTGACCTGCGCGTAGTCCCGCGCGCGGCGCAGTAGCCGGTTGGCTATGCGCGGCGTGCCGCGGGAGCGGGACGCTATCTCGGCGATACCCTCGGGCGTGGCCTTCACGCCGAGTATAGCGGCCGAGCGGGTGATTATCTTCTGGAGTTCCGCCGGGCCGTAGAAGCCCAGGTTGAAGACTATTCCGAAACGGTCGCGCAGTGGGCCCGTGAGCAGGCCGCTGCGGGTGGTGGCCCCGACGAGGGTGACGCGGGGGGTGGTTATCTTGAGCGTCGTGGCGCCCGGCCCCTTGCCGGTGTTTATGAAGAAAAGGAAGTCCTCCATGACCGGGTACAGGGATTCCTCCACCGCGGCGTTGAGGCGGTGTATCTCGTCTATGAAAAGGATATCCCCGTCCGCCAGTTCGGTGGTAAGCATGGCGGCCAGGTCGCCCGGGCGGGAAAGCACGGGGCCGGAAGTCACCTTGATGTTGACGCCCATCTCCCGGGCCAGTATGTGCGCCAGCGTGGTCTTGCCCAGGCCCGGGGGGGAGTAGAAAAGGCAGTGGTCGAGGGATTCCTTGCGCTTGCGGGCGGCTTCGATAAAGACGCCCAGGTTCTCCTTGACCTTGTCCTGGCCGACGAACTCCCCGAGCGTGACGGGGCGCAGGGCCGCGTCGCTGCGCAGTTCCTCGCGGTCGGGCTTGGCCGAAAAAACGGTCTCTTTTTTTATCATAGTCCGCCCGAAAGCTTCCTCAGCGCCTTGCGCACCATCTCCTCGGCGGAGGCGGCGCCGCCCTCTTTGCGGACCTCGTCGAGAGCGGAGCGGACCTCGGAAGACCTGAAGCCGAGGCCGGCAAGGGCGCCGGCCGCGCGCGAATAAGTCTCGCCTTCGGCGCCTTTCGCCTCAGAGGCGGGGACCGCCGGCAGCTTGTGCTTGAGCGCGTCCACTATCTTCTCCGCCGTCTTTGCCGTGAAGCCGAACATGCCGGTAAGCAGCTTGATGTCCTTGGCCGCGGCCGCCGCCCGGAACTCGGGAAGCGAGCGCACGGCCTTGCCCAGGTATTCCAGCGCCTTCTTGGCGCCGGTGTTCGGCACGGCCTCACGGAAAAGTTCGAAAAGCTCCTTGCGTTCGGCTGAGAGAAAGCCGTAAAGCACCGGGCCTCCGTACATGGAGGCCGATTCCGATACCAGCAGGAACAGTTCCTGCCCCTCGGCTAACGACGCCAGGTCGGGACCGCAGAGGAAGACCTCGTAGCCGACGCCGCCGGCCTCTATCACGGCGTGGTCCTCTCCGACGGACTGTACCGCGCCGCGCAGGCTGGCTATCATTTCCGCCTCCCCGCCGCGAGCCGCTCGAATGGGGCCCGGCGCGCGTGAAAGAGCGCGATGGCCGCCGCGTCGGAAACGTCGTCGGGCTCCAGCGGCGCGTCCAGCTTGAGTATAAGCTGCACCATGCGCTGCATCTGCGGCTTGGCGGCCGAGCCGCTTCCGGTGAGGTTCTGCTTTATGGAGCGCGGGTTGTAGCCGCGGGGGGGGACGCCGGCGCGGGCGCAGGCCAGGATGATAACGCCGCGGGCGTGCACCGTCTCGGACTGGGTCCTGGCCCTTTTGGTGAAGAATACTTCCTCGATGGCGCACTCGTCGGGCCGTTCCTCGGCGAGCAGCTCGGTGAAGGAATCGTAAAGCCCGGCGAGACGGGCGTGCAGGGGTTCGTCCGCCGCGGTGTGGAAAAGGCCGGCCCTGAGCAGCCGTCCGGGCCACTCGCAGTGCTCGTGGCACCGACCGCGGGCAATGCCGCCCTGTTCCGGCCCGGCGCCGCTCTGTTCGAGCAGCGCCCAGCCCGTGCGGTCCAGCCCCGGGTCTATGCCTAATATTTTCACTTATTGGTCCAGCTTGGCGAGGATCTCGTCGGGAATGTTGAAGTTGGAGTAGACCTTCTTGACGTCCTCGTGGTCTTCGAGATCGTTCATCAGGTCTATGACCTGTTTCGCTTTCGCCTCGGGCACGTCAACCTCGTTCTTGGGGATCATCGTGATCTCGGCCGAGGAAACGGTCAGGTTCTTCGCGGTCAGCGCGTTCTTGACCTTGTCCAGGTCCTGCGGGGCGGTTATGACCTCGTAGCTGTCGCCCTCGGGATTCTTTACGTCGTCGGCGCCGGCCTCTATGGCCAGTTCCATCAGCGCGTCCTCCTGCAGGCCGTCCTTGGGCACGGTGATGAAGCCCTTACTGTCGAACATCCAGGCGACGCTGCCGCCGAGGTTGCCGCCGTGCTCCTCTACTATCTTGCGGATCTCGCTGAAGGCGCGGTTCTTATTGTCGGTGGTGCCCTCTATCATCAGGGCGACCTGCGCCGGGCCGTAGCCCTCGTACATGACGTCCTCGTACATGGCGCC
Organism: Elusimicrobiales bacterium; assembly: GCA_032251015.1. GTDB lineage: Bacteria > Elusimicrobiota > Elusimicrobia > Elusimicrobiales > UBA9959 > UBA2231. The sequence goes on along the minus strand of JAVVFK010000012.1, from coordinate 10,085 downwards.
GGGGAGCTGTCCTGTCCCTTTCATGACGGCGCGCTTGACGTTGTCGAGCGGCATATTAGCCGCCTTGGCGTCGTCCATCGCCTTGCGAAGGCGCGGGTTGTGGGCGGGGTCGCCGCCGCTCAGACGCGCGGCGATCGTTATTTCCTTGATGATCTTGGTGAAAGCCTTGCCTTTTTTCGCGTCGGTTATGGCCTTCTTGTGCTTTATGCCCGCCCAGTGGGAATGTCCGCCCATGGTGAAACTCCTTGAAAGTTCGATTTTCTGCCGGGGATTAGGGCCCCGTAAAAATAAATTCTATAATAATACGGAGATTTCAGGCAACCGAAGCCCCCTTAGCTCAATTGGATAGAGCATCTGCCTTCGGAGCAGAGGGTTGGAGGTTCAAATCCTCCAGGGGGCACGTTTTGCGGGCCCTCTGAGCGCGCCGCCTCCCCCGGCTGCCCCTTATGGGACGCTTGACGGGCGAGGGAGACTAAGGTGTTTTTCGTGGTGATACCCCGGCAGCACCCGGAATAGATGTTCCGATCGTCGCAGCGCGGAGGAGCAAAAAACCGTAACATTTCGTAAACAATAATGAAAAGGGCGTTTTCTTATAATATTCGCATGAACGCGCAACTGGTCCCGGCGCTCTGCCTTATTTTACTGTCCCCCGCGGCCGCGGAGGACGGCAAGTCCCTTGGCCGCAAGGCCCTGGAGACCGTCGTCTCCCACCTGCGCGACCGCGACTCCGAGGTCCGCGAACAGGCGATACGCGTGATGGGGGAGACCGGCAACAAGGGCGCCGCGGCGGCCCTTCGCAAATTCCTTTCCGATCCCGACAAGCATGTCCGCATAGCGGCAGCCGAGGCACTGTGGAAACTGGGCGACGCTTCGGGCCTCAAGACCGTCAGCGCCATAATCAACGACAAACCGGCCCAGGGCCCCATCGCCAATTCGCCGCTCGTGGAACTGAAGATGATATCGCAGAACAGCATACGCGCGCGCGCCGTCCAGGCCCTGGCGTCCATGCGGGGGAAAAAGGCCGAGCAGGCCCTTTTCGCGCTGCGCAACGATAATTTCGGCAAGGTACGCGACGCCGCCGCGCTTGAGCTGGCCCGGCTGGGGCACGGAAGCGAACTGGAACAGTTCATAGCGGCCCTGTCCAGCCCGGACGAGGGCATACGCTACGAGGGGGCCTCGGCCCTGGCCGCGATATGCTCCCGGAACGCGGTGCAGCCTCTGAGGGACCTTCTGGCCGGCGAGACCTCGGTGCGGGTGAAGATGGCCGCGCTGGAAGCCCTGGCCTGCTCGCCTGGCAAGGAGGCTGCCCTGACCGCGCTGCTTTCCCTCGCCTCAGATAAGAACCCCAGCGTCAGCGTGAGGGCGCTGACCGCCTTGGGGGGTATAAAAGATTCCAAGGCCTTCGAGAAACTTTCCGAAGTGGTCGCGGACAGCGAAAGCGACCTCATACTGAAGCTGGCGGCGGCGGGCGGCCTGGCCCGGACAGGCCGCAAACCTCCCGCCAACCTCATAAGGCGGGCGGCCGATTCCAACAGCGCGGAGGCCAGGCGCGAGGGGCTGGAACTGCTGCCTCACCTGACGGACGACGAAGCCTCTCCGTACCTTGAAACTTTTCTGTCGGACGCGGATCCGAATATAAGGCTTGAAGCGGCCCTTCAATCCCTTAACCGCTTTTCCGCGCGGGAGAGGAAAAAGTGAAGATCTCTTTCCTTATGTCTATCTTCATGCTGCCGGCCCTGGCCGGTACGCTGCACGCCGCCCCGGGACACCGGAACCCCGCCGGCCGCCTGAGCCCGTTAGCCGATTCACTGCGTCCAGCCAAGGCCGTTCCTTCTTCCGCCAGGCTGAAACAGCTCAAGAATTTCAGCGATAAAAGCCGCAAGCCCTGGCGGGTGCGCTTCAGTCCCCGCACGGCCCTGCCGGAGTCCATCGTGCAGGGGGAAACGCGCGCCTACGGTCCGAACCCCGAGGCCGCGGCGGCCGCTTTCTTGGACGAGAACCGGGAGATGCTGTCGGTCGACCCTTCGAAACTGCGCCTGGCCCAGTCCAAGACCTTCGCCGGTCTGACCCATCTGCAGTACGAGCAGGTCCACAACGGGATCCCCGTCGAGTTCGCCTATGTCAGGGTCCACCTCACGGCCGACGGCCGCGTGACCGGCTACCAGGCCAAATACGAACCCGGGATCGGAATAGATCCGACCCCATCCGTAAGCGCGGAGGCCGCCAAGGCAGCGGTGCTCGCGGACCTCGGGTACCCGGCCCGCTCGGAGGCCAAACTGGTCATCTTCCCCGACGAGTTCAACGGCGGGCTCAAGCTGGCCTGGAAGATCCGGGCCCGGGGCTCCGGGCTGGGCTCGGGTATATGGATATACTATATAAACGCCCATGACGGCTCAGTACTCTTCAGGTACGACGATCTCCGTTACGCCTGCAACCTGGGCTCTCACGTATCTACCGGCACTGTAAAGGGCCTGGTATATCCTATCTCTCCCTATCCCACTTCAGCGGGGGCGGTATATCCCAGCACGACGCCGCTGAACAACCAGTACATGTGGGTGCAGGATTATTCATCCGCTTCCCTGGTAAGCAACGGCGAGTACTGCGATACAAGGCCCGGCAAAGTTTTCGCCGGCCTGAAGGGCCCCTATTTCTCGGTGGCCAATTTCCGCGGCCCCGGCGGTCATTTCGACAACGGCGGGGGCGTCTGGCGTACCGAGCCAGTTTCGGTGGTCTCGCCCGTACCGTACTTCAATGACGCGGAGTACGATTACACCGTGACCATCCCGGCCGCCAGGTGGAACCCTTCCACCGAACGCTTCGCCAAGGCCTTGCCGCGGTTCAGCACTTTCGATATAGGCGAAATGAACATCTGGGGCTCGGTCGAGGACGCCGACCACGTGGTGGTCATGAACGGCGACGATCACGTGCGGCCCGGCGCCAGGGCCGGTTCTTACAGGGGGACCCGCACTTCCGCCTTCTACGGCGCTTCGGTGGAAAGCCCCTCGTACAAGCTCCGACTGGTGTCGGATGCGGTTGGCAATTCCGGCTCCTTCACCGTCACACAATCAAGTTTCCTCGTGCTCACCGACGCGGTGACCACCCCCGATAACGCAACGGGATCGCTGATCTGGAACCATTCCCGTTTTATGGACGGCAGACTGGACGAGGTGAACGCTTTCTATCATCTCAACGCCATCCGTGATTTTTTCGGTCCCATAAACGTAGACCCGGCCGGCGGCGTAAGTAAGCCCGCCGATCTGGACCGCCCGATAGAGGTCATGGTCCGCGCGCACGGCGAAGCCGACCGGCTCAACGAAGTGGGGGGAATGTTCAACGCCTTCTACGACCTAGAGAGCGACCATATCTATTTCGGCGACGGACCGCCCTGCACCGGCCTCGGGTGCCAGTCCCCGTACCTTTCTTTCGCGCTGGACGGCACCGTGGTGCGGCACGAGTATATACACCTGGTAGTGAACCGGATCTACCCGATAATCAATTTCGGCGAGTTCGGCGCCCTATCCGAGGCCGTAGCCGACTATTTCTCCATCACTTCCTTCCTTCCTTCCGAGCCCACGCTCAGCATAATGGGCAAATACATCGGAAAGGAAAGCGGCGAGGCTTCGACCCGCGACCTGCTGAGCCCGGTGAAGGTCATGCCTACTGACTGGCACGGCGAGATACACGACGACAGCCTCTTCCTCTCACAGGCGCTCTACAAACTGCGCAACGGCACGGCGGCGCAGTCGCTGGGCAATTTCGACGTAGGCCAGACGGCGTTCGCGGGCATGCCCAGGACGGACATCTTCGCCTTCGCGGCGCTCTTTTATTTCCCGGATAACTTCGCCAATTTCTACGAGGCTTTCGTCGACGCCTGCCGGCAGATAGACGGCGCGGACTGCGACGCATCCGCTCTCTCTAAGATAAGCATCGCGTTCAACGACCACGGCATAGCGCCGAGTTACTACGACACCGGAGACTACTACGAGACCTATAATAATTCCTCCGAGCTGTGCCGCAATAACAACGGCCCCGAATGCGCGACCGATATCAGCAAGATGACTTCCGTGCAGGCCTCCGTCTACCCCCTTGCCGATACCGATTATTACAGTTTCGTCGCCCCGGCGGGGTCAGTCCGGGCCACCCTTACGCTTCCTCCGGGCGGGGAGCAGAACACCTACCATGCCTATTCCGTCTACCTCTTCGACGCAAGCAGGAACTTCCTCGCCGCGGGCGAGCCCGTAGTTTTTAGCGGAGACCCGGTGTACCTGGGATTCTGCCCGGCCGGCGCTTCGCCCCCATGCCTTACGCTTTCCCGGACCGTCACGGTGGAATATTCCGCGCCTGCCGCCGGAAGGTATTACGTAATGGTTTCGGCCGGGCCCACCATATACTACGGCAACGGAGGAGACAACAGCCCCTCGCTCTATACTTTAGCGGTGGATGCTTCTCCCACGGGTTCGGCCACCGCGGCGATTTATTCCCCCGCGTACGACAGGGACGAGATAAACTTCTCCGTTCCTTACACGACATTCGAGATGGACGTTCACCCGTCCTCGGACACCACCGGTGCCGAACTTCAGTACGAGTACGCTTCGCTGCGGGACCATAATTTCGTGCCGATACCCCTGGCCCGTACAGATCTGAACTCGGGATATCTGGAGACGGTGGAGGGCAGCATCCTGCCGGCCACGGATTTCCGCGGCGACCCCATACTCAACGGACGCGTGCGCCTCAAGCCGGGCTTCTCGGCCCGCTATCCAGCGCTGGGGACAGTCTACCTCGAAGTGTTCGGACGCAATCACATGGGCCGCGTGATGTCCATGGGCGTCTCCAACCCGCTGGCTCTTTCGGCCAACCGTTCTTCCCTTACGGCATACGAGAACATAATATCGCCGTCCAACTCCTCGGCGATAATACGCTACGAACTTCTCGCGGCCGGCTCCCTCACCATAAACGTCTATACGGTCACCGGTGCGCTGGTTAAAACGATCTACAGCGGGCCGGTCCCCGCCGGCAAGGGCACGGTGGAATGGGACGGGACCAATTCTTCCGGCGGAAAGGCCGCCAGCGGCATCTATTACGTCAAGGCTGAAGGACCGGGGCTGGACACAGTGGAAAAGGTAGCTATCGTAAGGTAGCCCGGAATTATGTGGACGAACGCGACCATAAAGTACGGAACCGCCCTCGCGGCGGCGCTCTTCGCTTTTTCCCCGCTCTTCTCAGGGCCGGCCGCCGCTTCCGGTCCCGGGTCGGCGGCCATGCAGATGCTTAAGCTGGATACCAGTCCCCGCGCGCTGGGCATGGCCGGCGTCTTCGCCCCGGTTGCGGACGATATACACGCGATGAACTATAATCCCGCGGGCCTCGGTCAGCTCTATTTTCCGGAAGCGGCGGCCATGTACTTCTCCGGCTTCGAAGGTTCCCGGCTGCAGTACCTCGCCTTCGGCGTGCCGATGCCTTTCGTCGGACTGGCAGGTCTCGACAAACCCGCGGTCTCCGCTTCGCTGCTCTTCAGCCAGGCGGGCGATTTTACCTACCGCCACATAAACCCCGACGGCAGCGTCTCCGCCCGCTCCTACGACGCCCAGACCGATATGGTCCTCTCCTTCGGTTACGGGGAGAAGGTCTATTCCGACGAGACCAGGATAGAGGGGAAGGAGTTCCGCTTTGACCAGTACCTGGGCATGACCGCGAAGATCATACGCTCGGAACTGCTCGACACCTACTCCGCCACCGCTTTCGCCCTCGACGCGGGGTGGCTTATAATGGAGCCCAACCTGGGACTGGCGGGCGCCGTTTCGCTGGCCAACTTCGGCTCCGGCATAAAATACCACCAGGAATCCAGCCCCCTGCCGGCCATCGTCCGGATCGGGCTTTCCTGGCAGAAACCCACGGTTCTCGACCAGTCTTTTCTACTCGGAGCGCAGTTCGATTCCTCCGTTAACGAGGACCTGAAAACGGCCCGGTTCGGACTGGAATACCGTTTCCAGAAGATATTCAACATACGCCTGGGTTACAAGGCCATGGACGAGAATCCGGGGCTTACGTTCGGTCTCGGGATAAGGCATGAGACGCTCTCTCTGGATTTCGGAATGGGTGCCGGGGGGGACGTCTATAATACTTCCCAACTGGGCATGACCTATAAGTTCACCGGCTGGTCGCCCAGGGAATACAGAAAAAAAGTCGTATACAAAGATCCCGAGGATCGCCCCGCCCCCGCGCCCGCCGGCAAAGAGCGCCCCGCGCGCCGGACAGCCCCGGTCAAGCAGCAGGCTCCGCAGCAGAACAAAGGCCCGGACTTCTATTGGCTCTACTGACCCCGCATTGACACTTGGGCCCCTTGTTTATAGAATCTGTTCATGGGGCGGATCAAAGCGGCACTTGTCCTCGCTTTGCGGGGATTTACCGCAATCGGTGCCGGGAGCACTGCGACCGGCCGGGTTCCGCCCTTTTGCGGTATTCCAGGAGGGCCTTTTAATATGAAAAAAATAATGATGCTGTCCGTAGCGGCGCTTTTCGTCGCAGCCTGCTCCTCTTCGCCCGATAAGGGCACCGTCGCCAAGACCGGGGAGATAGAGAGGGAATGGGTGGAGGAAGGCATAACCAAGAACTATATATTCGCGCGCGGCATAGGCGCGGCCGACCAGACTCTGGAGAACAAGACCCAGCGCATGGCCACCTCCCGCAACGCCGCCATCGTCAATGGGCAATACAATATGCTCTCCTTCATCAAGGGCGTACAGCTGGAAGGCGGCATCACTGTGGAAAAGGCTATCGAGACCGACTCGGTTCTGGCCACCAAGATCGACCAGGTCATCAAGGGCGCCCAGGTCGTCCGCACCGAGTGGACCTCCGACGACGGCTGCGTGGTCGTCCTGCGTCTCTCCAAGAAGTCGCTCAAAGACGCCGGTGTAAAGATAGCGGAGTAAGCGGTCCGTATGAACGCCAAACTCCTGCGCCTGCTGGCGCTGCCCGCGGCGCTGCTGATCTGCGGCTGCGGCGGCGCGCGCAAATCCGCCCTCAACCCCGCCTACGAAGTGGAGAAGGTGGAAGCGGAAGGCTCGGCCCCGGTAGTGGACGGGGTCGACGCCGCCCGCAAAGCCGCCCTCGGCGACGCGCTGCGCAACGCGCTGGCGCTGGTCGTAGGCGTCTATGTTTCGCAGGAATCCATGGTCTCCCAGGCCGTCCTGATCGACGAGACCATCACCTCCCAGACCGAAGGCTATATAGAGAAGTACGAGACGCTCAAGGAATGGCGCGACGGGGGTTTCTACAAGGTCCGCGTCCTGGCGCATGTCCGCAAGGAGGACCTGACGCTCAAACTGCGCGACCTGGAGCCCGAGCCGGTCAAACTGGGCAATCCCGTGATCTGCTTCGACGTGGACGAGAAGATCGACGGCGCCGTGGCGGAGGTCTCCGCCGCCGAGACGGAGCTTAAGTCCGTTTTCGCCGGTGCCGGCTTCCTTACCGGCGAAGACGGGAACTGCGACATAACCATCACCGGCTCGGCAGATTCGGCCTTCAACACCCGCGAGGGACTGGGCGGGTTCGTCTCCTACCGCGCGACCCTCTCGCTCTCCGCCGAGAAAGCGGGGGGAGGAGCCCTAGCCGCCGTGCAGGACGCGGCCGGCGGCATAGACCTTAACGACTCCGCCGCGGCGCGGGCCGCCGTCATCAACGCCGTGAAAAAAGCGGGGCCGGACCTCAAGGACCGGGTCCTGAAGGCGCTCAAAGAGAAGTCGGTGGTGCGGCTGTCGCTCGCCGGCGTAAAGGACATGAACTACCTGAGCGACTACATGAAGAGCCTCAAGAACATCCCGGCGATACGCGGCAGCTGGCTCCGCAGCTATTCCGGCGGGACGGCCCATATCGACGTGGGAATGCGCAGGGGCGGGGCGCAGGAACTCGCGGCGCTTCTCCAGAAGAACAGGAAATTCCCGCTTAAGATAGTCCGCTCCGGCGCTTACGAGATAGAGGGAGAACTGCCCTAGTCGGAACCGGGCCCGGCGAATAAAAAACCCCGCCCGCGGCGGGGTTTTTTTATGGTTTTCGGCGGTTCATTCGCTCTTTTTCTTGCGCCCCAGTTTCTCCTCCCGCCTGCGGTCGAAATCATCCAGCTTCTTCTCCCGCTCGCCGACATGTTCGCGCAGGAAATCCTCGCGCTTTCCCAGTTTTTCCCTGGTCTTGCGCACGTAAGAGCGGAGTTTTTCATAGCGCCGCCGCTCGGCGTCCATGAGCTTGGTGAAGCGGTCGGAGATGCGGACCGCCCCGTCGGCCGCCGTGGCCTGCTGACCCGGGGCCAGGATCCCCGGCTCGTCCCCGGCCGTCACTTCCAGCGCGCCGTCGAACAGGCCGACTTCCGACGCCTCCGGGGTCACCAGGACGGCGAAATCGGTACCCCTGACCGCGCATACGGCGGAAGGGGTGCGGACGGCGAAACGGGAGAACCGGTGCCTGGCCTTGGCGGCCATGAAAAGGAACTTGCCGGCCAGAGTCCTGACCGAGAACGACCTTTCTTCGGCGGAGAAGCGCAGATCTTCGAGCTCCATCTCCGACTCCTCGTGCATCCTCACCATGGTCCCGTCCGCGTAGAGCACGTCCGCCGAGGACCGGCGCGCGGTCCGCAGCGCGCTGCCGGAGACAAGTTCCGCGGTCTTGGGGGCGGGGGCCCATTCCCCGCCGGGCTGCCTGAGTTCGACCCTGCCTTTGACCGAATAGATCGCCGCCCTGGGGGCTTCGGCCGCCCCGGGCGCCGCCGCGGCCGAGATCAGCGCGGCCAGGATTAGATATTTCATAATTGGATTCCTCCGTTCCCGCAAGTCAAACAGAGGTTAAATTTTATAGAATTGAAAGTCAAGATGGATTTCTTCAAACTACGGGTCCTCAATACTTTCCTGTTCCTGCTCCTCGGCGCGTCGCTGGGCTATCTGCTCAGCCGCGGCGCGGGCGTCCCGGCCCTGCCGGAAGTTCCCGTTCCCCAGGCCATGCGCCAGCCGGCGGACGAGATATTCGACCCGGAAACGCCTTCCTTCGCAGCCGCAGACGTCCCGTCGGACGAAGCCGGCGAAGAAGCGGACGGCGAATACGAGCTCGAGGTCCCGCCCGAGGAGACCCGGCCGGAGCGTTCCGCGGCCGCCGGCCCCGCTCCCGCCGTCACCGACGACGACGACTTCGTGATACGCGGCAAAGCCGCCGTTTTTTTCCGGGACCCGTCCAAGTTCGCCGGGGCGGAGCTCGAGATGGAACTCCAGATGATAACCGCCAGGCGGCTGACCGGGGGCTGGCGCCTCAACTTCCTACATTCCGGGGCCGGCAGGCAACTGGACTATATTTATATAGACGACGACAGGGTTCTGGGCGAGACCCCGGACCTGCGCATCGGCTATTTCTACCGGGTCCGGTTCAAATGCCGCAAAGGCGGGCTTTCCTCCGGCAACAGCCTGGTATCACTGAAGCCCACGGGCGGAAAGGCCTCCTGGGCCACCGGCATAAGCGCCGTCGAGTGATCCTATGGCCTATGCCTTCATAATAAATCCGAACGCGGGAACCCGGGGCGCCGGGACGGCCGAGATGATAGCCAATGAGATGTCGGGCCGGCGCCTGGATTACCGCCTGTTCTTTACGGAACGCCCGGGCCACGGACGGGACCTGGCCCGCGAGGCCATAGTCGCCGGCTTTACTACCCTCGTCGCGGTCGGCGGGGACGGCACTATCCGGGAAACGGCCGAACCCCTGATAGGCAGGGAGAGAACTCTGGGGATAATCCCCTGCGGCTCCGGCAACGGCCTCGCCCGCAATCTGCACATCCCGCTGGACCCGGCGGAGGCCCTGCGGGGACTTCTCTCCTGGAAACCGCGCCGCATAGACACCGGTCTGGCCGACGGCAAGCCTTTTTTCTGCGCCGCGGGGGTGGGCCTCGACGCCCGCGTCGCCCGCCGCTTCAATTCACCGGGCAGCGCCAGGGGGATCTTTCCCTACGTCGCTCACGCTCTGGCCGAATTCATGCGCTATAAGCCGGAACCGCTGGTCATAACTACGGCGGAAAGCCGCCTGGAGGTGTCGCCGCTGGTAGCGGCGGCCATGAA
>JAVVFK010000129.1:0-6758 GCA_032251015.1 Elusimicrobiales bacterium | reverse complement strand
GCGAGAGGCCGCAGGCGCGGATGGGAGGGTATCGGGCGGGAGCCGCGGGAGACCACGCAGACCTCGTGCCCGGCGGCGAGAAAAGACTCCCGCGCCGCGCCGCTGAGCAGGCCCGAGGCCCCCAGCAGCAGTACGCGCATCAGTTCACCCAGTCCCGGGGGACGCGGCCCGAGGCGGCGCCTACGGCCTGGCCCGATTCGACCTCGGCCAGCCGGACGTTGAGCTCCAGCACGGAGCCGGGCAGTTCCACCATGCCGCCTATGATCAGCAGGTCGGCGCCCAGCATCCTGCCGATGCGCTTGGCCGATTCTGGGTCTATGGCGCCGGCGTTCTGGAGCTTGAGCTCCGAGAGGACCCGCTCGATCTGGTCCCGTTCGACCACCTTAAGTTTCTTCAGGCGTATCAGCTCGGTGGTGAAGCGCTCCGCCACGATCTTGCCGTCGGTGGAAGCACGACCGTCGGCGTATGAGAACCCGGCCACGGCTATGGTCTGGCCCGCGCCGGCATAATCTTTCAGCAGCGAGGAGACCAGCGGCGCGTACTGCCCGGCGACGGCCGCGCCGCCGACGATTATATTCATCTTTCCCTCTATCGCGGCCCTTATTAGACCGGCCGCCATGGCGTGCCCGTTCTTCTCGGCCAGGTCGAGAGGACTCCCCTCCTTGACCTTGGCGGTGGTATGGGTACCGCAATGGCCGGGACCGGGATCAGGGTCGGCGCCCTTTTCAAGAAGCAGCCTCACCATGCCCACATAGCCGGTGCAGGCCGCGTAATGCAGCGCCGTGTCCGTGGCGGAAATGCCCCAGGTGCCGCGCGCGTTCACGTCGGCTCCGTGTTCTATAAGAAGCCTGGCGGCGTCGAGCGCGCTGCCCTCGGCGGCGGCGTGAAGAGGCCTCTCGCCGTGCATGAATTTCCACCGCTCATTGGGATCCGCTCCCTTCTCCAGCAGGGCCGCCATCTTGTCGGTCTGGTTCCGGCGTGAAACATGGTAAAGGTCCGGCGCCGAGGCGAAACAGCCCGCGGTGAAAAATAACGGCAGCAGCAGGAATACACGGTTATTCATTTTCCCTCCAGGAACGAACGGCAGGGCCTATTCTATAAAAAAAGGGGCGGCCGTCTTACTCCCCCCCGCGAAGACGGCCGCCTTTAAGCGTCAAAAGCGAATGGGAGCCCGCCGTGCGGCGGACCCCCAACCTGTATTAAAGGATACAACTTGTGTTCGCCCGGTTATATCCCCTTTTCAGGGGGTACGTCCGGGACGGGATCAGGGCCTGGAAAGACCCTCGCGTATGGCGTAGCGGACTAAGTCGGTCTGCTTGTGTATGCTGAGCTTGCGGGAGATACTGCGCCTGTGCCCGTGGACGGTGTTATAGGTGATGCCGAGGCGGGAGGAGATCTCTTTCTCGGAAAGGCCCTCGCCTATGAGCCCGACTACATCGCGCTCCTTCTCGGTGAGCGCCGGTTTTTCCGACGGGAGACATAAACCGGCGGCCGGGACGACGCCGGTCTCGCCGAAGTAGCGGGCGAGCGAGGCGCTGAGGTAGCAGTCGCCGCCGTAGACGGCCCGCACGGCCGGGGCTATCTCCTCGGCGGCGGTCTCCTTGACCAGGTACCCCCTGGCCCCGGAGCGCAGGGCTTTCTCGACGGTGGGTTTGTCGTCGTGCATGCTGAGCATTATCGCCCTGGCCCCCCGCGCGGACCTGGCCAGCCTGCTCAGCAGTTCCAGCCCGTTGGGATGGGGCATGGCCACGTCCAGGACGTATATATCGGTCAGGTTCCGGGCGGCGGCCTCCAGCACGCCCCTGCCGTCGCGCGCTTCGCCGGTAACCTTTATATCCCGGGCGGTGCGCTGGAGAACGGATTTAAGGCCCTCGATGACCACGGGATGATCGTCGGCTATCAGTACGCGTATCGGTTCGCGTTTCATAAAGGGACGGCGCCTCCCGACGACGGGATATCGGCCCGGACGCGGGTGCCCGCCCCGGGTTTCGAATAGACGGAAAAGGAGCCGCCGGCGGAGGCGGCGGCGTCGGCCATGATCCTGAGACCGAGGCAGCCGGACCGGAACTTCCGGGGCTTCGGCCCGCTCTGCGCGAAGCCGCGGCCGTCGTCGCGGACCTCCAGCGTCAGCCATTTCCCGTCGCCCGAGAGAGAGAAATGCAGCGCGCCGGCGCCGGAATGCTTCTCGGCGTTGTTGAGCGCTTCCTGCGCGAGGCGGTAGATTATTATCGCGGCGGGGCCGGCGGAGACGCGCTTGCCCCCGGCGAGGCGTATCTCCCGGCGGACCTTTATGCCGGAGCGGCGGGAGAAGGAGGCGAGGAGCTCTTCGAGCGCGCCGGAGAGACCGGAGACCGGCAGGGCCGGCGGCCAGCTCTCCACGCAGGACCTCTTTATTCCCGACGACAGTTCTTTCAGCAGCGCCCGCGCGCGCGCCGCGGAGGAGAGGGCGCCGGCCTTACGGCCCCGGCGGAGATGGTCCTCCAGCAGCAGGAGTTCGGCGGAGAGCCCTACCTGCATCGCCCCGACGGCGTCGTGCAGGCCGGCGGCCAGGCGCTTCTTCTCCTCTTCTCGCGTCAGCATGATGCGCGCGGAAAGGGCGCGGGCGTCCTCCTCCAGGGCGCGGCGCCAGGTGACGTCGCGCTCGATGAGTATGCCGTAAAGTTCGCCGCCGGAGCGGAAATTGCGGGCCGTCACTTCGGCCACCAGCGGGGAGCCGTCGCGCCGGCGCTGCTTCACCTCGAACACCGAGGTGCCGCCCGGCTGGAAGCGGCCGCGGCTGAGCGAGGCGCCCAGCCGGCCGACCGGCTTGCCCACGAGCTGGCGCCGGGCATAACCGTGCATGGCCAGCGCGGCCGGGTTGGCGTCGATTATGACGGAAGAGCCGCCCGGCATTATCCGCAGGACGATGATGGAATCCCGGGACTGCTCGAATACCATGCGGTAAAGGGCGCCCCCGGGAAGACTTACCTTGCTGGGTCCGCCCATAGTAGGACGGATATTGTCGCAAAAGCGGGGGCGGAAATCAAAGCCCCGCGCGTGCTTCCGGCACCCGGCCTGCATCAGGGAGACCTATTTTCATATAATAAAGGCGGGGAAGGGTAGTCCGGACGGAGGATAGCGCGATGCAGAAAATAAAAGTTTTACTGGTGGAGGACAATCCCGGCGACGCCGAGCTGACCCGGCAGGCGCTGAAATCGTCCAAGCTGGCCGTGGACCTGGTGACCCTGGACGACGGCGAGAAAGCCCTCAAATACCTCAGGAACGAGCCCCCGTACCGGGAGGCCTCGCGCCCGGACCTGGTGCTGCTGGACCTCAACCTGCCCAAGGTCTCCGGTGAGGAGGTCCTGCGCGAGGTAAAGGCGGACAAGGACCTCAGGAGCCTGCCGGTGGTGGTGCTCACCTCTTCCGACGCCGAGACCGAGGTGTCCCGCTGCTACGCAGAAGGCGCCAACTGCTACGTGGTCAAGCCCGTCGATTTCGCCTCGTTCATGGAGATAGTCGCTTCCATAGAGCAGTTCTGGTTCTCCGTGGTGAAGCTTTCCGGGCGTAAAGCCCGGGACACCGGTAAAAAGAGCGGCAGGGTCCGTTGAAAAAGAACAGGGGGCTTAGCATGCGAAGTTTCCTCCCGGCCGCGCTGGCGGTCGTACTGGCCGCCGCACCCGCGGCGGCTTCCGGTTCCATGGACCTCGACTTCTTCGACTTCGAGCGCGCCTCGCTGGAGGAGATACTCAATATCCGCACCAGCGTCGCCTCGCGCCTGGAATTCGCCGCCCGGGAGGCCCCCGGCATCATCACGGTCATAACGAGGGAGGAGATCCTCAATTCCGGCGCGCGGAACATGATAGACGCGCTGCGGCTGGTGCCGGGCCTGGACTTCGGCGTGGACGTGGAGAGCCTGCTGGGCGCGGGAATGCGCGGCAACTGGGGGCACGAGGGCAAGATCCTCGTGCTGGTGGACGGGCAGACCTACAACGAGCGGTTCATGGGCACGGCGCAGCTGGAGCGCGTTCCCGTGGAGCAGGTGGAGCGCGTGGAGGTGATACGCGGCCCCGGCTCGGTGATCTACGGCGGCAGCGCCGGTCTGGGCGTCATCAAGATAACCACCCGCGGCGCCAGGTCGATAAAGAAGGGCGACGCGGCCGCCTCTTTCGGCGCGATGCGCGGCGGCGCGGAGGGATACTCCGCCAACCTGGCCGTATCGGGCGCCGGGCCCGGCTGGAAGATAACGGCCCAGTCCTATAACGCCGGCCAGGAGAGAAGCGACAGGCGCTATACCGCCTTCGACGGGACCTCCTATTCGATGAAAGAAGATTCCGACATGGAGACCCGCAACCTCAATATCGGCCTCAAGGCGGGACGCTTCTCGGCGCGGCTCATAGCCGACATACACCGGACCTGGCAGCGCGACGGCTACAGCACCAGCACCTACGCCGGCGCGATGGAAAGGAATTTCGACGCGTACTTCGGGGAGATCAGGTACAGGTTCGAGCCGGGAGAAGCGCTTTCGATAGAGCCGGCCCTGAACTACAGCTACCAGGAGCCTTACAACGGCTACGACGCCGCGATCTACCAGCGCGACAAGTTCAGCCATTCGATCAAGGGTACCGTGACGGCCGTCTACGCCGCCTCGCCGCGCGCCAGGATCTCCGGCGGGGCCGAAGCCTCCGCGGACAGGGCCAAGCTCAGGCGGGCGGACCAGGTGCCGGCCTACCTGCTTTTCAACGGCGGAAAGGATTCGGCGCATTACGGGAACGCGGCCCTGTTCGCCGAAGCGGTGGCGGAGTACGGCTTCGGCATGGTCTCGGCCGGACTGCGCTGCGACAAGCACGAGCGGTTCGACGCGGCACTTTCCCCCCGCCTGGCCTGGACCAAGGCCATGGATAAAGGTCATTTCAAGGCCATCTACAGCGGGGCTTTCCGGGCGCCCGGCATAGACAACCTGGCCGCCGCGCCGGAACTAAAGCCCGAAAAGGCCTATGTCGCCGAACTCGAGGCCGGCTTCAGGGCGCATCCCGACCTTTACCTGACGGCCAATATCTTCGACATAAGGATAGAGGACCCCATAGTATTTTACGCCGTGGGAGCCACACAGTATTACGGCAATTACGGCGAGACCGGCACGCGGGGCTTCGAGCTTTCATCCCGCCTCAGGAAGACCTGGGGCTACGCCGACCTCTCCTACTCCTACTATACCGCCTCCGGCAACAAGGTAGGCTATTACGACGCCGTCTCCGGCCGCGCGCTGCTGGGGCTGGCCAAGCACAAGCTAACCCTTAACGCCAGCGTCAGGGCCTCCGAAGGATTCTCGATCAACCCGTCGGCGGTCTGGTATTCCGGGCGCCACGGCTACTACACCTACGGTCTTACGCGCCGCTACGGCGACAAACTGCTGGCCAACCTCTGGCTCTCCCGCGCCGGGATGCTGGGCGGGCGGCTGGACGCCGGCCTGGGCGTCCACGATATCTTCGCCTCGGGCTACGACTACCTGCAACCCTACGACGGCGGCCACGCGCCGCTGCCCGGTCCGTCGAGGGAAATACGGACACGCCTGTCCTACAAGTTCTAAGACGAGATGAGAACCATTCGCCTGCTGGCCGCCTTATGCCTGCTCTGCTCCGCCCCGGCGGCGGCGCAGGACGTGGCGGCGGTGCTGGCCAAAGGTTCCGGGCCCTATTTCGAGGCGTATCTGGCTTTCCAGAAGGCCATGGGCCGGCCGGTGACTCCTTTCGATCTTTCCCGGGACGGGGACCCGAAACTGCCGTCCGGCCTCCGGGCGGCGGTCACGTTCGGCTCCAAAGCGGCGGCGCTCAGGTATCCCTCCGGCACGACGGTGATCTTCACTCTCTCGCCGGGTTATGTCCCGGACGGCGGGGACAACTACCGCAGGGTGGCGACCCTTCCGGACCCGGCCCTGGCCCTTGCCGCCTATAAGCGGCTGCAGCCCGGTCTCCGGCGCCTGACGGTATTCCACCTCGAGGGCTCGATGGGCCCTTACCTGGCCAAGGTCTCTTCGGCGGCGGCCCGCGCCGGGATCCGGGTAAATCCGGTCCCGCTCGCTTCCCCCGACGAATTCCCCGAAAAGCTGCGCGAACTGCCGGACAGGACCGACGCCTTCTGGCTGCTCTCGGACCCGCCGCTTATAAGCCGAAAGTCCATGCTGCTGCTCTCCAAGTTCTCCTGCTCCAACCGGATGCCTTTCTACGCGCCCGCCGCGGGACTGCTCCGGCTTGGCGCGACCGCCTCGTACGCCCCTGACTTCATGGAGATAGGCGCGGCCGCGGCGGCCGCCGCGAAGAAGGCGCTGGCCGGCGAAGAACTGCCCGCCGTCACTTACGCCGAAAACCCCAGGATGTCGGTGAACGCGGAGACGGCGAAGAGATGCGGTTACGCCCTGGTCCCGGAGGCCTTCGAGAAGTGAAACTGAGGACCAAGATACTGCTTTTCATGCTGCCCCCGCTGCTTGTCAGCGGGCTGCTGATCTATTACCTTTCGGGCCGGGTCGTCTGCTCCACGCTGCACTCGGCGGCGGCCGAGGCCGCGGCCTCCGCGACGGCCCGGTTCATGGAGAACCATGGCTCCAAGTTCGTGACGCGGGAGGAAAAAGAACTTCTCCCCACCCTGTACGCGCTGATGCGCACGGTCAACGCGGCCCAGGTCGGCGGCAACATCGCCCTGATCGACCGCGGACAATTGCTGCAACTTGCACCTCCACGCACGCTCGTCACCCGCCCGGCGAACCGCGCGGCCGCCGAACTGGT
>JAVVFK010000128.1:0-6762 GCA_032251015.1 Elusimicrobiales bacterium | reverse complement strand
GCTCGAAGCCCGCTTCGGCATAGGCCCGCACACTATCTCGTTCCCGCGCCTGGAGTCGGCCGACGGCACCAGCCTGCCGGCCGACAGCCTCCGCAACGTCTCCGACGCCGACTTCCGGCGCCTCGTGGCCGTCCTGCGCCTGAGCGTTCCCTACACCGGCATGATAGTCACGGCCCGCGAGAAACCGGAGATGATACGCTCGGTGATAGACATGTGCACCCAGCGCGACGCAGGAACCGCGATAGGCATCGGCGCCTATTCGGAGCGCTACGGGCGGCAGGAGGCCGGGCGCCAGCAGTTCCTGCTCGGCGACACGCGGCCGCTGGACGAGGTGATAGGGGAACTGGCCGACCTCGGCCATATCACTTCTTTCTGCACGTCCGGTTACCGCTGCGGACGCACCGGCGACCATATAATGAAACTGCTAAAGAGCGGGCACGAGAGCCGCTTCTGCAAGCTCAACGCCGTGCTGACATTCCGCGAATGGCTGGACGATTTCGCCTCCGACGCCACGAAGGCGAAAGGCGAAGCGCTGATAAACAGGGAGATAGCCGAGATACGCGCCCGCGCGGCGCATTTCCCTCCGGAGACCGTGAAGCTGCTGGAGACCTATTACTCGCGCATCGGCGCCGGGGAGCGCGACCTATGCTTCTGAGCGAACGTCACCACGCCTCCCCCGCTTTATCGAACAACTATGGGGGGCCTGTCGGCGGTTCGCTTCGAAAAAACAGCGTCGCGTACACCGTACGCGCGCTTCCCGTTCTCGCCGCGAGCGCTCGTCCGCGTCTCCGGACCCGCAGGATAGCGATTCCACCGGCTACCTCCGACGCGGACTCCGTAAGCTCGCGGCTCCGAAGGGTTTTTCTCCGCGAATCCGCCGCCACCCCCATTGTTTCCCGATGGGCGCGGGGGGGATCATGAACAAGGATGAGATACTCTACTGGCTGGACCCGGACCGCGACCCGGCGCCGCTCTTCGCCCGGGCCGACGAGGTCCGGCGCGAGCGCGTGGGCGACGGCGTGCACCTGCGCGGCCTCATCGAGTTCTCCAATATCTGCCGCCGGCGCTGTTACTACTGCGGCATACGCTCCGGCAACGGCAAAGTGCGACGTTACCGCCTCGCTCCGGAGGAGATAATCGGCTGCGCGCGCACCGCGGAGCGCCTGGGTTACCGCACCGTGGTCATGCAGTCCGGCGAGGACCCCGCCTGGGGCCCGGCGGCGCTCATCCCGCTGGTAGAAAAAATAAGGGAAGAGACCCGGCTGGCGGTCACGCTCTCCGTCGGAGAGCACTCGCGGGAGGATTACCGGGCCCTTCGTTCAGCCGGGGCCGACCGGTTCCTGCTTCGCTTCGAGACTTCCGACCGGCGGCTTTTCTCGCTGCTGAAACCGGACTCCGACTATGACGCGCGCTTCCGCTGCCTGGCCTGGCTGCGCGAAGCCGGCTTCCAGGTGGGTTCCGGGATAATGACCGGCCTGCCGGGACAGACGGCCGGGAGCCTGGCCGACGATATTCTTCTCTTCCGCGAACTGGCTCTCGACATGGTAGGGGTCGGGCCCTTCATCCCGAGCCGCGACACGCCGATGGCCGGCGCGGAGCCGGGTACGCTGGACCTGGCCCTGCGCGCGACGGCCCTGGCACGACTGGTGACCGGCTACGCGCATATCCCGGCCACCACGGCCATGGGCAGCATAGACCCGCAGGGGAGACAGAAAGCGCTGCGCTGCGGCGCCAACGTTCTCATGCCCAACGTCAGCCCGACGGAACACAGGCCCGATTACAGCCTTTACCCCGGCAAGATATGCACCTCTGAGAGACCCGAACAATGCTCGGCCTGCGTCGACGCCCTGCTGGCCGGCCTCGGCCGTGAACGCGCCGAAGGGTACGGCCACAGCCTGAAGGGGGGAAGATGAACTCCACGCCGAAGTCGCTGAGGCTCCAGGTAGCAATATTCGGACGGACCAACGTAGGCAAGTCCACCGTCCTCAACATGATCGCGGGCCAGGACGTGGCCATAACCTCGTCCGTGCCGGGCACCACCACCGACGTCGTGGAAAAATCCATGGAACTGCTGCCCGTCGGGCCGGTGGTGTTCCTGGACACGGCGGGCCTCGACGATACCGGCGCCCTGGGCGCCCTGCGCACCGGGAAGGCCCGGCGCGTCTTCGACCGCGCCGACGCGATACTGCTGGTAACCGAACCCTCGGGCTGGGGGGAATGGGAAGAAGGCGTCCTGCAAGCCGCCGCCGCGAAGAAGGCCCCTGTAATAGTGCTGGTCAATAAGACGGACCTTGCCGCTCCGGCCCCGGAGCTCCTGGCGCTGCTGCGCGACAGGCGGCTGGACCATATCGCCTGCGCCGCCTCCGACCCCGGGCGCCGCGAGGCGTCCGTCGCCGCTATAAAGGAGCGCCTGCTGCGGGTCGCCGCCGCGCCGGCCGGAACCCCTGCGACTATAATCGGCGACCTGGTGAAACCGGGGGACGCCGTCGTCCTCATCATACCGATAGACAAGGAAGCGCCCAAGGGGAGGATAATACTGCCGCAGGTTCAGGTCATGCGGGACCTGCTCGACCACGGCGCGGTGCCGGTGGTCTGCCGCGAGCACGAATATGCGCGGGCGCTATCGTCCCTGCGCGAGCCGCCGGCGCTGATAGTCTGCGACTCCCAGGTCGTGGACTTCATGGCCGCCAACACCCCGGAGGACGTGCCGTGCACCACCTTCTCGATACTGTTCGCCCGCTTCAAGGGCGACCTCGCCGCTTACGCCGCCGGCGCGGCCGCCATACGCGGGCTGCGTCCCGGCGACCGCGTCGCGGTACTGGAGGCGTGCAGCCATCACGCCATCGAGGACGACATCGGCAGAGTGAAGCTGCCGCGCTGGCTGAAGGAAACGGCGGGGGGAGACCTGGAGATAGACACTTTCGCCGGGCGCGACCTTCCGGAAGTCCCGTCGGAATATAAGCTGCTGGTCCAGTGCGGGGGCTGCATGCTGGGCAGGACGGAGATACTGGCCAGGATGGGCAAGGCCGCCGCGGCCGGCGTGCCGATAACCAATTACGGCACGGCCATCTCCGAATGCAAGGGTGTGCTTGAAAGGGTGATCTCTCCTTTCCCGGCCGCCCTGGCGGCCTACAGGGCGGCTGCCGCTACTGCGGCTTGACGTCGTATTCCGGGTGGGTGTACAGGCAGTAATTCCTCATGACCGTCCTCTCGTTCGCCGGGGCAATGCGTCCCGACGGGCAGACGTCCGACGCGGGAGGGCACAGGGCGGACAGCGTGTGTCCCGTGGACCTGTAGTGGGCGCAGGCCGAACAAATGTTCTTCAGGTCCCGCGCGATGTGGCGACGCTTCTCCGCGGCTAGGAACTCCAGGAATTTGCGCGCGTCGGTCTTCATGCGCCCGGCGAAAGTGCGCGCCGGGTAGACCAGCGAGACCGGCACACCGCAGACGTTGGACCAGGAGCCGGACGGCGACCGGTCGGGGAAAGTGGTAATCTCGTAACGGCTAAGGACGCGTCCCCTCAGTTCCCTGGGTGCCGGGACCTTTTCCGAATACTTGCTGTGATAGTAGAGACCGCCGAACACTTCCCGGGGGGACGCGCAGGCCAGCGGGTCCGGATAGAAAAGTTCCCCGCCGGTCAGGAAGCCTCCCTTGTGATCGCCGCGCCCGATAAGCGCGAAACCGAATATGGAAGTGCGCGCGAGCATCCCGAAGGCCTCGTTGCGCGACTCCGGCTCCAGTATCTCGACCCTCGCCAGCGGGTAAAGAGTTTTTATCCCGTCCTCCAGCATCGCGGACGCCTCGGCGCAGGCTTTGGGCGAAACGGCGTCCCTGTCCGTCTTCCCGGCAGGGGAGCAGTCGCCGGTCAGTATGACGAAAAGCCCGGACCGGCAGAAATCCAGCTGCAGGAACTTTTCCTCCTTCGGCGCGCCGAAACTGGAGAAAGGTCCCAGCGCCGCCGCGACGCACGGCAGCAACAGGGCCAGAATGGTCGCGAAGGCCCGGCTCATAGGCCAAGTGCCTTCCGTACCCGCAGCAGAAAAACTTCCTTCTTCACGGGTTTGCGCACAAAATCGGCGGCGCCGCTTTCCAGCGCCCGGCGCTCCGCGGCGGGATCGGAAGACGCCGTGAATACCAGGAAGCGCGCTCCCATGTCCTTCTCTGAGGCTATCTCCACCAGCCGCAGACCGTCAAGGTTGGGCATGTCGACGTCGGAGATAACCAGGTCGAACCTGCCTTTTGAAAGATGCATCACCGCCTCTATGCCGTCGGCGGCCTTGACGACAGAATAGCCCTCGTTCTCCAGATACTTGCCGGCAAGGGCCAGTATGTCCGGATCGTCGTCCACCAGCAGTATGGTCTTCCCTCCGGAAACTGGAGAAGGGGATTCCTCGTCGGCAAAGGCGGCGGGCTTACGTGGGACCGGGGAAACGTGAGCGGGAACCGCCGGCGCGGCCGGCTCCGGGTCGGGCTGTCCCTCCTCCTCGCCCATAACCTTGTCATAGGCGTCCATCAGGGACACCTCGTGTGAGAGGACCTTAAGCAGGGCGCTGCCGGCGAGCAGTGTCTCTCCCGAAACTGCCAGCGATGCGCGTATGGCCGAGACCGGCTCGCCGGAACGGATCATGGCGGCTATCTCCGGGGTTACCCGCATCACTTCGTAGACTCCTACCCGGCCCGAGTACCCGCGGCGGCCGCAGCGATCGCAGCCAACGGGCTTGGCCAACCGGGTCGGCTTCTGATCGGTGAACTTTGACAGCAGCCGCAGTTCCTCCTCCGTAGGAGGAACCAGCTTCCGGCAATGGGGACAGAGCTTTTTTATCAGGCGCTGCGATACGACCGCCAGCAGGGTTTCCGCCATCTGCGACCGGGTGATACCTACCCGTTCAAGACGGAAGATGGCCGAGGTGGCGTTGGCGGTATGGAGCGTGCTGATGGTCAGGTGGCCGGTGCTGGCGAAATCCAGCGCTATCTGCGCCGACTCGCTGTCGCGGACCTCGCCGATGAAGAGTATGTCGGGGTCCTGCCGCACAGAGGATTTCAGCAGGGCCTTGAAGGTCACGCCGGCTTTATCGTTCACTTGCTGCTGATTTGCGTAGGGGATACGGAACTCTATGGGATCCTCTACGGAGATCAGACTGCGTCGCCGGCAGTCTATCCCGGTGAGAAAACTGTAGATGGTCGTCGTCTTTCCGGACCCGGTGGGTCCTACGATCAGCACCATGCCCTGTGTCCTGCGCGCGATCTCGCCGAAGGCTTCGGCCTGAGCCGGCAGCATCCCCAGCCGCGTCAGCGGGACCGGCTCCTGCGTGAGCTCCACCAGCCGTATGACCAGGCTTTCGCCGTAATTGGTCGAAGTGGTGGCCAGCCGCAGCACGAACTCGCTGGCCCCGGAAACTGCCGGGAAAGCGCCGTCC
Organism: Elusimicrobiales bacterium; assembly: GCA_032251015.1. Lineage (GTDB taxonomy): Bacteria > Elusimicrobiota > Elusimicrobia > Elusimicrobiales > UBA9959 > UBA2231. The sequence continues at coordinate 1,345 of JAVVFK010000128.1, read as the reverse complement.
TGCGGCCGCCTGTGCTCGGCTATGTCCATACCGCCCATTGCCTTCATGCGGGCTATCAGCATGCCGCCCGTCATTTTCTTTAGCCGGGTGAACTCGCGCAGGTCCCCGTCCACCCTTATGCGGACCAGGTAGTATAGGTCCTTGGGTTCTATATGTATATCGCTGGCCCTCTCCGCCACGGCCCCCTGTATAAGCTTGCCCGCGATGTATCTTATAGGGGAATCGTCCGCGTCACCGGCATCGGTCTTTTCAGCGGCGGGAGCGGCCTCAAGGAGAACCGAAGAGGAGGCCGGTTTACCCTCCGCAAGATGATAGACCGTGGATATGGCTTCTGGCTCGGCCACCGCAAGGGAGAACTGCGGGGCGATCAGGCCGGCCGCGGCGTCAAGAGAGTCCAGGTCGAAAGGATTGGAAACGGCCATCATCAATCCGCCGTCCGGGTCCTTTAGGGGGACCATGCCGCTCCGGGCGGCGAACTTCAGGGGGAGTACGCCGAGCTGTATCTCATCGGGATTTATAATGGGAACGTAGCGCAGCCGGCAGAAATCAGCCAGTATCCCGGCCAGCCGGCGTTCGGATATTCCGGCTATCTCCGCGGCGGAATAGAGGTTGCCGACGTTAAGTTTAGCGAGAGCGGCACGCCTGTCGGCGTCCAGGGAAAGGGAAACGCCGATATTGACGATGAAGGATTTGAAATCGGGGTATTCGCGCGGGAGCGCGCCCTGGCCGCCGGCGCGCGTCACTTTCGGATGGGAAGTGTGACGGGAAACAGCGGCAAGGAGTACCTCCTTCTTTACCGGCTTGCTCAGAAAATCGACCGCGCCAAGCGCCAGCGCTTTGGCCCTGTCCTGAGGCTGACGCAGAGCGGTCAGGAAGATGACCGGGACTTCCGCGAGCGCCGGCTCTTTCTTGATAAGGGAGCAGATCTTATATCCGTCCATGCCGGGCATTACGGCGTCGAGAAGAACCAGAGACGGCGCTTGCGCTCTGGCGGCCTCTACCGCCTTTGCCGGATCGTTAACGATCAGCACGTCATGCCCGGCCGCAGAGAGGAAGCGGCCGAGCAGGGCGGTCACGTCCGGATCGTCGTCTACGCAAAGGATACGGGACTTCTCACTCATAGGAGACTTCCAATCTCTCCAGGAAATCGGTGAGCGCAGCGATGTCGCTTTCAAGTGCGCGGGCTTCGCTGAAGGCCGCGTGGGACTCAATATCGCGTCCTATATCCGAAAGGCGGTCCAGCCCGTAGCCCCCGCCCGACCCCGCAAGTTTGTGTCCTATCCTCTTGATCTCTTCAAAAGAGCCGGCCGAAAGAAGCGCCTTAAGTCCGGCCGCTTCCTCCCGC
>JAVVFK010000127.1:0-6769 GCA_032251015.1 Elusimicrobiales bacterium | reverse complement strand
AAATTGGAGGCGTCGATCAGGTACTGCGTCGCCTTGGAGGAGAGGCGCTTGTTCACCGCGCCTCCCGCCGGGGCATGCACGCCCCGGGTCCGTGTTCCTCCGCGGGGCGCGGGCCGCCGGCCAGCAGGGCCGAGAGCAGTTCCGGCACAACGTCTCCCGGCCCGGCGAAGGCGAACACCTCGGAGGAGGCCGTCACCAGCACGGTACACGGCAGATCGTAGACGCGGAAGGCGGCGAAAAGTTCCGGCGGAGCGCCGGGAGCCACGAGGCCCTTCACCGGCCGGTCCTCGAGGAACCTGGAGACCTGGTCGCGGCCGGCGTCGGTAATGTGGACGAAGGCCAGCGCGCGGCCGGAGAATTCCGAAGCGAGCGCGTCGTACCGGGCTAGCTCGCCCGGACAGGCGGCGCAGCGGGGCGCCCAAAAATGAAGCACGGCCGCCCTGCCTCCCAGGTCTTTCCAGCCGCGCAATTCCGGGGGAGGGCCCTGCATCACCTCGGCCAGCCGCAGTTCCGGGGCGGGCAGGCCGGGCGAGGCCAGCAGCGGCCGGCCGGCGGTATCCGGAGAGCAGGCGCAGAAGAAAACCAGGGCCAGGAAAACGGCCCGGCGGGGATCAGAAGTCATGGAGCCGGCCGTTCCGGAAAGGGACCCTGTGCAGCGTCACGCCCAGGAAGCGGCCGTCGGGCAGCCGCCCGGCGCAGGCCATCACCGGGAAAGGGGCGAAGTCGGCCTCGTTGAAATAGGCGGCGCAAAGCGCGTCCGCGGACCCGGAAAGAGCGGTCTTGGCCTGAAAATAAGTGCCGGCGCAGGCCTCGTCCCCGTGGGGGCAGACGGAGAAGAAATCGGCCCTTACCCCCAGAATTCCCGCCGGCGAAGCGAGTTCTTTTTCGACGAAGACCGCCCTGGCCTCCCCCGGGGCGGACGGACGGCCAAGGCTCAGCCTGACGGGAACGTTCATTTCCGCCGGGACCGGTATCCCCCCGGGCTCCTGCGTCCAGGAACTGAAATAGCCGGCCAGCCGAAGGTCCACTCCGTCCGCGGCGGCGGGGGAGCAGAAGGAAAAAAGGACCAGGAACGCGGTTTTACGGACCATTAGATATATTATATTTAATTCGGCGGGCCGCCGGGACCGCTCCTTTCCTTTTTTTGCTTTTAAAAAGGTTTTTTGCTATATTTCAAGGCATGAGCAACACCGCCATCAAATTCGGGACTTCCGGCTGGCGCGCCGTCATAGCCGAGGAGTTCACGCTTAACAATCTCAAAAGGGCCTCTCACGCCGCGGCCCAGCACGCCAGGGACAACAAAGAATACGGCTACAAGGGCGAGGAATACCTCCTTCACCTGAAGAAGAAAGGGACGAGGGCGCCCGACGCCCCGCTGGCCGTGGTCGGCTACGACACCCGCTATATGTCGGAGGAATTCGCCCGCAACACGGCCGAGGTCTTCGCCGCCGAGGGAGTCAACGTCCTGTTCTCCCCGGAGGAGACACCCACCCCCGTGGTGGCCTGGACGGTCATGCGCTCCAACGCGGCCGGCGGGGTCATGATAACCGCCAGCCACAACCCCGCCAACTACAACGGCTTCAAGTGGACTCCGTACTGGGGCGGCCCGGCCATCCCGGAGGTGACCAGCGACATAGAGGCCAGGGCCTCCTCGCTTACGCTGGCCGCCTGCGACAAGTTCATCCCTTACGCCCAGGCGAAGAACGCCGGGCTGGTCAAGGAAGAGGACTTCCACCGCTCCTATTTCACCCAGCTCTACTCGCTGCTCGACGCCGGCGCGCTGAAAAAGGCCCGCCTCAAGGTCGCGGCCGACTCGGTATACGGCACCGCCCGCACCTACCTGCGGCCGGCGCTGGAGAAGATGGGAGCCTCGGTGACCGGGCTGCGCGAGAACCGCGACGTCACGTTCGGCGGCAGGGCGCCGGACACCGACGCCGAGAACCTGGCGGGCCTCAGGCAGACCGTGCTGAAGAACAAACTCGCCCTGGGCCTGGCCTGCGACGGCGACGGGGACCGCTTCGGCGTGATAGATTCCGACGGGTCCTGGATCGCCCCCAACGACGTGCTGGCGCTGCTGCTGGACCACCTGGTCCGCAACCGCGGGATGAGGGGCAAGGTCGCCCGTTCGGTCATGACCTCCCATTTCGCCGACGCCGTGGCCAAGAGCCACGGGCTCGAGGTGCGCGAGACGCCGGTCGGCTTCAAGTACGTGGGCAATATGCTGCGCACCGGCCAGTTCCTCATCGGCGGCGAGGAGTCGGGCGGACTTTCCATCATGAACCACGTGCCGGAGAAGGACGGCATACTCGCCTGCATGCTGCTGGCCGAGCTCTACGCCTACGAGCGCAAGCCGCTCAGGAAAGTGCTGGCCGACCTGCGCAAGCGTGTCGGGACCTTCCTCAACACCCGCGTGAACCTTCGCCTCGGCCCGGACGCGGACGTGCCGGCCCTGACGGCCAGGCTGAATTCCAAGCCGCCGCTCAACATAGGCGGCTCGTCGGTCTGGCGCATAGACCATACCGACGGTTTCAAATTCATCATGCGCGACGGGTCATGGCTGGGCCTGCGCCCTTCCGGCACCGAGCCGGTGGTGCGCATCTACGCCGAGGCCTCCGCGCAGGACAAGCTGAACAAACTGGTTGACGCCGGCAGGAAGATCGCCGACGGCAAGTTTTAATTCGAAAAAGGGGCGAAGACCCCCGAGGAGAAGACTAAAATGGACGCCAAGATCAAAAAAGTGACCGCCCGCGAGATACTGGATTCCCGCGGCTTTCCCACCGTGGAGACCGACGTGCTGCTCGCCGACGGCTCCTTCGGCCGGGCCGCCGTACCCAGCGGCGCCTCCACCGGCACCCACGAGGCCCTCGAGCTGCGCGACGGAGGCAAACGCTACCGCGGCAAGGGCGTGCTCAAGGCCGTGGAGAACGTCAACAAGCGCATCGCCCCCGAACTGATCGGGCTCAAGGCGGAGCAGGAGAAGATAGACGACCAGATGATAGAGCTCGACGGCACGCAGACCAAGAGCAAACTGGGAGCCAACGCCATCCTCTCCATCTCCATGGCGCTGGCCCGCGCGGCCGCGCAGTCCGCCAAGCTGCCCCTCTACGCCTATATCCGCAAAGCCTACGGCATAAAGCACAAGGACTTCCTGCTGCCCGCCCCGATGCTCAACATCGTCAACGGCGGCAAGCACGCCGACAGCGGCATCAACATCCAGGAGTTCATGATAGTGCCGACGGGCGCGGCGAAGTTCTCCGACGCCATACGCATGGGCGCAGAGGTCTACCACACGCTCAAGGCCATCCTCTCCAAGGGCGGCTACACCACGGCGGTCGGCGACGAGGGCGGCTTCGCTCCCAAGATCTTCACGCACGAGGCGGTCATAGAGACCATCGTCAAGGCCGTCAAGGAGGCGGGCTACACGTTCAAGGACATACAGATCGCCTTCGACTCCGCCGCCAGCGAGTTCTACAAGAACGGCAGCTACATGTTCGAGGGCTCCAACCTGACCGCACAGGAACTGACCGCCCGCTACGCGGACTGGAAGAAGCACTTCCCGATAATCTCCTACGAGGACCCGCTCTCCGAGGACGACTGGGAAGGCTGGGAGCATTTCACCAAGCTGCTGGGCAAGAAGGCCCGCATCGTCGGCGACGACCTGTTCGTCACCAACCCCGAGCGCCTCAAGAAGGGCATCGAGGAGGACACCGCCAACGCCATCCTAATCAAGCTCAACCAGATCGGCTCGCTGACCGAGACCATCCGCGTGATCGATATGGCGCACAAGGCGGACTACGCCACCGTCATCTCGCACCGCTCGGGCGAGACCGAGGACCCCTTCATCGCCGACCTCGCGGTCGCCACCAACGCCGGCGCCATCAAGACGGGCGCGCCGTGCCGCAGCGAGCGCCTCTGCAAGTACAACCAGCTCCTCCGGATCGAGGAGGAACTGGGCAAGAAAGCCAGGTACGCCAAGGACGCGGCCTTCCGCTTCAAGAAGTAAAGTCCGCCGCGGGGCGGTCATCAGCGGGGGACACCATGCCGCATGGTGTCCCAGTACCGCCTCCGGCCGCCCCATCTATTTTCCGGGATGAAAAAAAAAGACGCCGTTATCACCAGGAGGACGGGGCTGACGCTGCTGGCGCTGGCCGCGGCCGTCCTGCTGCTGGCCAATCCCGGCTTCCGGTCCCTGGTCTCCAACAAGATAGAGGTTTTCAAGATGAAGCGCCGGCTGGCCGAACTGAAGGCCGAAAGCGCCGAACTCAAGGAAACGGCCGCCGAGACCGCCAGGACCGAGAGTATGGAGTACAACGCGCGCAGGGAACTGGGCATGCTCAAGGAAGGGGAGATAGAATTCCGCTTCCCACCGCCGCCGGAGAAGGAGAGGGACCAATGAACGTGAAGCAGATCGCCGCCGGCCCCATGGACAATTTCTGCTACCTGGCGTGGGAGGGCGACGGTCCCGAATGTGCCGTCATCGACCCGTGCTGGGAAGGGGCGAAAATAGAAAAAGAGATCCTGGCGCTCGGCCTCAAACCGGCGCTGATAGCCCTGACCCACGGCCATCCCGATCATATCAACGCCGCGGCCTGGTTCCTGGGGCGCTATGACGGCCTTCAGGCCGCGCTGCACCCGGCCGACGATCACATGGCCGGGGACCTGGACAAATCCCGGCTGCTGCCTATAGCCGACGGCGAACAGCTGGAAGCCGGCGCGCTCAGGCTGAAGGTGATCCACACGCCGGGGCATACGCCCGGGTCCTGCTCTTTCCTGGGTACCGGGGCCGTTTTCACCGGCGACACCCTTTTCGTGGGCGAGATAGGCCGCGTGGACCTGCCCGGCGCCGACCCGGAGCAGATGCGCCAGAGCCTGCTAAAGCTGGCCGCCCTGCCCGACGACACGGCGGTATGGCCCGGCCACGCCTACAACGGCTCCTCCACCACCATAAAGGCGCAGAAACTTCACAACATATACATAAAACTGGCTTCCAAAGGCGCCGACGAGTTCCTGTCGGCGGCGTTATAAAGGCCGAAGCGATGAAATGGGCCGTGGTCTCCGATTTCGACGGAACGCTGACGCTCGAAGACGTCGGCGACGCGATACTGATGGAATTCGGCGTTTTCACCGCGGCCGACATAGCGCGTTCCTACGCGCCGGGACAGTCGGTGGAGGAATGGATGAGGCGCGGCTTCGCCAGGCTGAGGGCCTCCCGCGCGGAGATAGAGTCCTTCGTACTGGGCGCGGCCGAACCGCGGCGCGGCCTGTCGGCCTTCTCCCGTTTCTGCGCGGACCGGCGCGTCCCTTTCGATATCGTCAGCGGCGGAGCGGACATCTACGGGCGGCCGCTGCTGAAAGACTGGGGAGTAAAGGCGCTCTCCTCTTTCGGCAGGACCCGGCGGAACGGCCGGTACTGGGACGTGCGCTACGAGGACCTGGCCGGGCGGACGCTGCCGGCCTTCAAGGCCGGACGTGTGAGGCATTACCGCGACCGCGGCTTCGCCGTGCTCTTCTGCGGCGACGCTCCCAGCGACCTGCGGGCCGCCGGGCTGGCCGACAAGGTCTACGCCGCGGGAAGGCTGCGGGGCCTTTGCCGGGCGAAAGGAATAAAGTTCTCCCCCCTCCGCGACCTGCGCGACGCGGCGGATTTTATAAAGAAGAACTCCTGAACCCGCGCCGTTAAACACTATGCACCCGTATATACTCGACCTCGGCTTCTTCAAACTTCCCGCCTACGGTCTCCTGGCCATGACGGGCTACCTGGCCGCCTATTTCTACCTGCTCTCTGTCCGCGCCCGGATAGGCGCCTCCAAAGAAAGCGTATCGGACCTCTCTTTTTTCGCGCTGCTGGGAGGCCTGCTCGGGGGCAAGCTTCTTTTCATCATCACATTCCGGGACTCTTTCGGCGAGGGAGGCTGGGACAGCGTCCTGGGCGCGCTGAAAAGCCTGCAGTACGGCTTCGTCTTCTACGGCGGTCTCGCCGGCGGGGCCGCGGCGCTCTGGTACTGGGCGCGCAGGAACAGGATCGCTTTCGCCGCCGCGGCCGATTTCACCGCCCCGGCGCTGGCGCTGGCGCACGGCTTCGGGCGCCTGGGCTGCCTGATGGCGGGCTGCTGCCACGGCTCGCCGGCTCACGGGGCCCCGGGCATAGCGTTCAGCGACCCCCTGTGCCTGGTGGAGCCTTCGCTGCTAGGCGTGCCCCTGCACCCGGTGCAGTTGTATGAAGCTCTCGGCAACTTCGTCATCTTCGGGGCCCTTCATTTCGCCTGGCGGCGAAGGGCGGCGCCGCGCGCGGGAACCGTGGCGGCGTTCTACGTACTGCTTTATTCGGCGCTCAGGTTCTCGCTCGAGTTCCTGCGCGGCGACCAGAGAGGCGGCCTGACGGCCGGCCTCTCGCAGGCGCAGCTCATATCGCTGGCCGCGGCCGCCGCCGCGGCGGCCTGGCTGGCATTTTCGGCGCGGAGAAAAACAGATGGAAAATAAGAAACTCCTTTATTCGGGCGCGGGCGGCAGGCTGGACCTGTTCGTCAAAAGCCAGGAAGGCGGGCTCTCCCGGGAATTCGTGAAACGACTTATCTCCGAAGGTTTTGTCAGGCTCAACGGCCGCGCCGTTAAACCGGCCGCGCCGCTCAAAGCTGGCGACGAGGTGACCATCTCCGCGACCGCCCCCGGCCCGGACGGCACCCGTGTTCAACTCGGAGCGGTCACCGGGCACATCATTCCTGCCTGAAGCGACTCGCGGATTAGGCTGAGATCCCACCTGTGCATCGAG
>JAVVFK010000126.1:0-6792 GCA_032251015.1 Elusimicrobiales bacterium | reverse complement strand
AACAACACCACGTCCCTGTTTTTTATCGAAAGACACATCCGATGGACCCGGGAAGTTTTTCCCGCTCCAGAACCGGATCACAGAGGCGGACGGCGGCTGGAGCGGTAAGGCGGAGAGAAAGGCGCGCATCTGCGGCACGGGAGAAAGTATAATGTAGATATGCGCGGATATAGAATGGCGGCTATAATGGCGGGGGCGATGGGCCTGGGCGGGTGCACGCATCTGTTCTTTCAGCCGAGCCGCCATATTCACTCGGACCCCGCGGAGCGGGGATACCGCTACGAGGCGATAAAGTTCGAGTCGTCCGACGGCACCCCGCTGACCGGCATGTTCTTCCCCCACGAAGGCGATCCGAAAGCCACCGTAGTCCACTTCCACGGCAACGCGCAGAACATGACCTCGCATTATCCCTATTCGGTCTGGCTGGCCGAAGAGGGCTACAACGTATTCATATTCGATTACCGGGGCTACGGCGCTTCGGGCGGGAAGCCCACGCTCGACGGCGTGGTGATGGACGGCAAAGCCGCGCTGGCCCACGCGCTGAAACTGCCCGGCGCGGACCCCTCCAGGATAGTGATCCTCGGCCAGAGTCTAGGCGGCGCTGTCGCCGTAGCGGCGGTCGGCGAGTCGGGCTTCGAGCCCGCGGCGATGATACTGGAAGGGACTTTCCACTCCTACAGGGGCGTAGGTTCGGCGGTATTGCGGGAGAGGTGGATCACCTGGCCTTTCAACTGGGTCCCGAAGATCGGCGTCGACGGGCGGCATTCGCCCTCGGACAGCATAGGGCGAATAGACTGCCCGAAAGTCTTTATCCATTCGGAGAAAGACCCCACTGTGCCCTACACGCAAGGCCGTAAACTTTTCGACGCGGCGCCGGAGCCCAAGATCTTCTGGAAGACCCCGTCAGGCCACATAGAGGCCTTCGGCGCGCACGGGGACGAATTTCGTCGGAGGCTGCTGAATTTTATCGGCGGGGTATTGGACGGCGGTCAGAAACGGTAGCCGGCGGTGAACGCGAAGGATCTGTTCTTGATATCCGCGTCGCTGCCGCCGCTGCTGTCCACGATGGTGTTAAGCCCGAGCGTGTAGCGCATCTCGAAGACTATCGACCCCTTACCGGTGGGCATCTCTATACCGGCTCCCAGGGCCGCTCCGAAGTCGAAACTCCTGATATTATCCACGTCGCCGGAGGTGGCGCCGGCCAGGGTCCTCACCTCCGAGCGGGCCGCCGTCTTGATGCTCAGCACCGGGCCCAGAAGGAAGTAAGGGACGACCTCCTGGCGGGGCATAATGAGGTTCATCCGGAGAAGGACGGGGATCTCCAGGTATGTCAGGGTTACGGTCTGTTCGTAAGGCTCGCCCAGCACCTCCAGTTTATAGATGGTGCCCTTGGTGGAGAGAAGCAGTTCAGGCTGTATATCGATCCCCTTGGCGATAGGGTACACGAAAAAAGCCCCTCCGGTGAATCCCATTCTGGAGATGGAGGAGGTTCCGGGCGGATTCGCGTCGTCGCCGTAGAATCCCGAAAGGTTGAAACCCAATTTAAGGCCGGCGTCGATGTCTTCCGCCGCCCCCGCGCGGGGGAAGCAGATCGTAAGCGCGGAGACCACCGCTGCCAGGAGTAATTTATTTCTGTCCATGATCACCTGCGTTAAATAATAACAGTTATATGTGTAGGATTTGTTAAATCCCGGAAAGGAGCGGGGCGGAAACGGGCCCTAATTCTTTCCATCTTCTCCAGCCTCTCCCAGTTCCCTCAGCGCGGACTTGAGGGCCTGCTCGTGACGGCGGCTCTCGAGGTTGGACATCAGGCTGTAGGCGCAAGGCACTACCAGCAGCGTCAGCATCGTAGAGAAGAACACGCCGCCTATCACCACCAGTGCCATCGGGATGCGCGTTTCGGCGCCCGGGCCGTAGCCCAGCGCCGGCGGGATGGCGGCCGCTATGGTGGCGAAAGAGGTCATGAGTATCGGGCGCAGCCTTATCGGGCAGGCTTCCAGGAGCGCCTCGTTCACGCCCAGTCCGCCGTCGCGACGGCGGTGATTGGTGAAATCCACCAGCAGTATGGAATTTTTCTTCACTATGCCCATCAGCAGGATGATGCCTATCATGCTGTAGATGGAGAGCGAATAGCCGCCCAGCTTTAAGGCGATAAAGGCTCCCGTGACGCTGAACGGCAGGGCCAGCAGGACGGTGACCGGGTGGACGAAGCTGTTGAACTGGGAGGCTAGTATCATGTACGCCACTATCACGCCCAGTATCAGCGCGAAGTTGAGACTCCTGAACGAGTCCTGGAACGTTTTGGACGTCCCGGAGAATACTATCTTGTATCCCTCGGGCAATATCCCGCGCGCCAGGCGTTCCACCTCCTTTATCGCCTCCTCCTGGGACGCGCCTTCGGCCACATTGGCGAAGACCCCTATCGCCCGCTCGCGGTTCTTGCGGGAGATGGAGAGCAGGGTCGGTTTTTCGACTATATTCACGACTTCCGAAAGCCGTATAACTTCGCCGCGGTTGTTGCGCACCCATATCTTCCTGATATCCCCCGCGGCGCGGCGGTCCTTGTCGAGCAGCTGAACCCTCACGTCGTAGCGGCGGCCGGCGCGCGTGAACTTGCCGCTTCGCACGCCGCCTATCATCGCGTTTACGGCGTCGCCTATAGAAGCCACGCTGACGCCGCGCGCGGCGGCCTTCTCCCTGTCGGGCACCACGCGCACCTCCGGCATCCCCTCCTGGTAATCGGTGTCGATGTCGTTCATCTTGCCGGAGTTCTTCATCCCCTCCATTATACGCTCGCTGTATTCGGCCAGCTTCTCCCAGTCCTTGCCGCGCAGACTGAACTCGATCGGGAAGCCGCGCTGCGCCGTGAAACCGCCCAGCGAAGGGTCCTGTATGGCGACGCGCCGCACGCCCGGGATGGCGCTGAGCGGCTTGCGGGCGTAGCGCATGAATTCCTGCTGCGTCGGAGGCGCGGACTCACCGGGCAGAGGGACGCGCTCGGCTGGAGGTTTCAGGGCCACCATCATCATGCCCTGATTGACCTGTCCGCCGCCGAAGCCGCCGGTGATGGCCATGAAGGTGCGAATATTGGGCTGGGCCATCGCCCATTTCTCCGCCGTCTCCATGGCCCCGGAGGTCACGCCCATCGCGGTTCCGACGGGCATCTGCACGCGCACCAGGAAACGGCTCTGGTCCTGCGCGGGGGAGAATTCCTTGGGTATGGAGTTTACGAGGGAAAGCGACGCCGCGAAGACAAGGGCGGCGGCGCCCAGCACTGTCCAGCGCCTGGCCAGCAGGCGGCTCAGGAGCGATGCGTAGCCGCGGCGGGCTTTCTCCATCAGCGCGTCTATCGCGCGGCCTATCCATAGAGTACGCTCGGCGGTTACGAACTGCGAGCAGCGCATCGGCGTCAGCGTCAGGGCCTCCAACAGCGAGAGCATGACCGCGGCCGTCATCGTAACGCCGAACTGGAAGAAGAACTTTCCGATGATGCCTTCCATGAAGATCACGGGGATGAAGATGGCCAGTATGGCGATGGAGGCGGCCATGGCCGGGAAGGTCATCTCGCGCGCGCCTACTATGGCCGCTCGCACGCGTCCCTCCCCCTTCTCGTTGTGGCGCACGATGTTCTCCAGCATCATGATGGCGTCGTCTACCACGATGCCGATCGCCAGCGTCAGGCCCAGAAGAGTGAAGACATTGAGAGTGAATCCCATGAAATAGAGGACTATAAAGGCGCCGACAATGGAGGTCGGAATGGCCAGCAGGACGTTGAGCGTGGACGACCAGGAACCCAGGAACAGCCAGCAGGCGACGCCGGTCAGCAGCGCCGAAAGGAACAGAGTGAAATTGAGCTCGTGCGTGGATTCCTCTATGAAACGAGTGGCGTCGTTCACTATCTCCAGACGCATGCCCGCCGGCAGGTCCTTCTTTATGAGTTCTATCTTTTCCTTGACGAGCCGGGCCGTGGCCACGGCGTTGGCGCCGCGCTGCTTGCGTACGCCCAGGCCTACCGCGCGCTGGCCCCAGTTGCGGGCTATGCGGCGGACGTCGTCGAGGCCGTCTTCCACGGTCGCGACGTCACCTATGCGGTAGGTACGCCAGATGGCCGCGCCGCCGCGGGCCTGTATGACCATGCGGGAGAACGCCTCGGGCGTGGGGGCCTCGCCCAGCACGCGGACATTGAATTCCTTCTTACCCGTGTCGATGTAGCCCGCGGGCTGCTCGGAGTGCTGGGCCGTGATGGCGTTCATGATATCCGTCACGGTCAGCTGGGCCGCGTCCATCTTGTCGGCGTCCAGCCAGACTCGCAGTGCAGGGTCGGTGTAGCCGCCCATCGTCACGTCGCCCACTCCCTCGATTATGCTGAGCTGGTCGCGCAGGACGTCGTTGGTGTAGTTCATCAGGTCGGTAAGCGGCCTGTCGCCCGACAGCGCGATCCAGATTATCGGCTGATCCTCGGGATTGGTCTTGGTGACTATCGGCGGATCTATGTCGCGCGGCAGGCGGCGCTGGGCCTGCGACACCTTGGCCTGCACCTCCTGCATGGCGTCGTCGATGTCGTGCTCCAGTTCGAACTCCAGCGTAATGCGGGCCGAGCCGCGGCGCGAGACCGAGGAGATGTCCCTGATGCCGGCTATGGTCATCACGGCGCCTTCCAGAACGTCGGTGACCTGGGTCTCCATTACCTCCGGGGCGGCGCCCTCCAGCGAGACACTGACGCTGACCACCGGGTAGTCCACGTCGGGCAGCTGGCTGATGCCCATGCGCGAGAAGCTGATGGCGCCGAAGGAGATCAGCGCGGCCATTATCATCCAGGCGAAAACGGGGCGCTTTATCGAGAGGTCCGACAGTGTCATTATTTCTCCGTGCCGGCGGCCACTTCCAACTCGACCGAGGCGTAGGCCGCGCGGGCGCGGGCCTGCTCCAGCGAGAGGGCGGTCTGAAGCACCGCGTCCTGCGCGTTGAGTACGTCAATATTGGTGACCAGGCCGTTCTTATAGTCGGCGGCCTGCAGTTCCGAGTTCTCGAGGGCCAGCCCCAGCGCGGTCTCGAGCGATGCGGCCACCGCGAGGGCGCGTGTGAGCGCAGAATGGGCGCGCAGTACCTCATCGGCGGCCCGGCGTTCCGTCAGGCGCAGGGACAGGCGGGCTGACTCCGCGCGCGAGCGGTATTCCTCCGCCGCTGCCGAGGCGTAGCCGCCGGTATAGAAGGGGACCTTAAGGGAAAGCGCCGCCTCCCAGTCCTTGTTCTCGTTGGGGGACGGGCTCTTCACGAAATAATCGGCGGACAGGTCCAGCGAGGGCCATATGAGACGATCGCCCGCCTTCGCTTCCGTCGTCGCGGCCTCGAGGGCCTTGCGCGCGGCGGACACGTCGGTCCTTGCCGCGGCCCGGGAGAGATGGCCCTCAAGCGGTCCGGGCGGAGCGGCTTCCGCCTCGGATAGCGGGAACCGGCCTTCCAGGCCGGTAATGAAAGCGAAAGTGAAAGCCGCGGCCTCCTCGTCTGAAAGCGCGGCCTGCAGCGCGGCTTCGTACTGTGCGATACGCGCGCGCGCCTCCACCACTTCGCTTCGCCGGCTGCGCCCTATGGCGGCCCGGGCTTCCAGTTCTTTCAGGCGGCCCCCGAAAACCTTGAGCTGCTCGCGTCTTATGCGGATCTCGGCCTTCAGCTCGGCCAGGTTTATATGGGAGCGGGCGGTATCGCGGTAGAGGGCTTCGCGGGCGCGCGAGAGGGCCAGGGCGGCGGCCTCGGTCCGCAGCCGGGTGGATCTGGCGGCAAGGTAGTCCCGCATGCCGGAGAAAAGAGAATAGTCCAGCGCGACACCGGCCTGCGTCCGCCCCGCGATGCCGCCTCCCCCCGTCTCCGAGGCGAAGCCGTAGAGGGACGGCCGGAAGGCGGCGCGTATCTGCCGCTCTGCGTATTCGAGCTGCTTAACGCCCTCGGCGGAGGCGGCAAGCTCCTCGCTGCGGACCAGCGCCAGCCTGTAGGCCTCTTCGAGCGTGACCGGGCGCGGCGCGGGCCGCTGCGCGCGGACCGGCAGGGCGGCGGAGAGGACCAGCAGGGCGAGCAGCGCTCTCATCGGCCTCACTTGGCCCATTCTTTGACCAGCTCTATCAGCGCCTCGGCGGACTTGTTCATCCCGTCGAGCGAGACCCATTCGTAGCGGCCGTGGTAATTGTAGCCGCCGGTGAAGACGTTCGGGGTCGGCAGACCCATGTAGGACAGGCGCGCGCCGTCCGTGCCGCCGCGCACCGGCTTTATCCGCGGTTCCAGGCCGGCCGCCCGCACCGCGTTTTTGAGTTTCTCCATGACTTCCGGATGCTTCGCCATGATAAGGCCCATGTTGCGGTACTGTTCCCGGAACGAGACCTTTATCTCGGCCAGCGGGTATTTAAGGCGCTTGGCCGCGACTATCGCTTCCAGCTGTCTCTCCATGGCTTTTAGTTTCTTAAGGTCGTGTTCGCGCGCGATGCCGGTCAGTTCCGCCTTCTCGATGCCGGCGGAAAGATCGGTGAACATTATGAACCCCTCGCGCTTCTCGGTGGTCTCGGGAAGCATGTTCTCGGGCCAGGAGGCGGAGATATCGGCGGCTATGCGCAGGGCGTTGGCCAGCGCGTTCTTGGCCGTGCCCGGATGCACGCTCTTGCCCTTTATCTCTATCTTAACGGCGTCGGCGTTGAAGGTCTCTTCCTCTATCGTGCCGGCCACGTCGCCGTCGAAGGTGTAGGCGTAGTCCTGGATTGGAGTGCCCAGACTGATATGACTGGCAATGCGGTCAATCAGGCCGGT
>JAVVFK010000125.1:0-6806 GCA_032251015.1 Elusimicrobiales bacterium | reverse complement strand
CAAGGACTATTCCGCCACGCGCGGCATAGCTCTGCACATACCCGGTCTTAAAGGCAGCCTCATAGATTACTATCCCTCCTACGGCGAACTGGCCTTCGAGAAAGCCTCCGGCTGGAGCGCCTTCGTCGAATACATGGAGAACCTGGAGTAGATCTTGGAGAACGCGGCCGCGAAGCCCGAAAGCCGATCCAGTTTTGGACCGGCTTTCTTTTTCCTCCCCCCCCGGCGCAGGCGCGCGCTGTCGTCCGTCTACCGCTTCGCGCGGCTGGCCGACGATATTGCCGACGACCCGGCGTCGGCTCCCGCGGAGAAAAGGTCGCGCCTGGCGCGCCTGGCCTCGGACATAGAGACCCTTTACGCGCGCGGGGAAGGCGGGGACCTGGCCTGGCTGGCCGGGCCCGTAAAGGAGTTCGGACTGGAGAAAGACCATTTCCTTCTCCTTATAGAGGGTGTATCCATGGACGCCGAACCCCGCCGCTTCCGCGACATAGGAGAACTCCGGAAGTATATGTACCGCGTGGCCTCGGCCCCGGGACTCCTTTCGCTGCCCGTCTTCGGCGCACGCGGCGGGGACCTGCTCCGTTTCGCCGAGAACATGGGCTGCGCCGTACAGCTCATAAATATAATCCGCGATTTCCGCGAGGACGCGGCGATGGGAAGGCTCTACGTGCCGGAAGAGGATCTCCGCTCCTTCGGCATGGACCCGGAAAAGGCGGCCGCTTCGGCCGGCACCCCCGATTTTGTAGAATTAATGAAATTCGAGGCCGGCCGGGCCCGCGGCTTCTACCGCGAAGCCTGCCTGGCGGCCAAAAACGCGACCGGGGTCTTCCCCGCCTTCATGATGGGGGAGCTTTACCTGGCGCAGCTGGAAATTATGGAGAAGAACGCCTTCGACGGGACCCGTCCCCGGACGGGAGCCGCCGGCAAGGCCGCGGCCGCCTGGAGGGCATGGAGAAAAATATGCTGAAACCCGATTCCTGGATACGCGAGATGTGCAAACGGCACCGGATGATAACGCCGTATTCCGAGAAACTGGTGGCCAGGGACAAGGTCTCCTACGGCCTTTCCTCCTACGGCTACGACATAAGGGTCGCCGACGAGTACAAGGTCTTCACCGACGTGCACAACTGCGTGGTGGACCCAAAGGATTTCAGGCCCGAGTCCTTCGTGGACATAAAGGCGCCCTGGTGCATAGTACCGGCGCGCTCCTTCGCCCTGGCCCGGTCGGTGGAATACTTCCGCATACCCCGCGGCGTCATCGGGCTGTGCATCGGCAAGAGCACCTACGCCCGCTGCGGCATCGTCGTCAATATAACCCCGCTCGAGCCCGAATGGGAAGGGCACCTGACGCTCGAGATCTCCAACACGACCCCGCTGCCCGCCAAGATCTACTCCAACGAGGGCATAGCCCAGCTCGTATTCCTGGGCGCCGACGTGGAATGCGGCACCTCCTACAAGGACCGCAAGGGCAAGTACCAGTCCCAGCGCGGCGTGACCCTGCCCAGGATACTGCGCCGGAAATGAGAACGCTGGCGCTGGCCCTGCTGCTCTCCGCCGCCGCATCAGCGGGGGACACCATGCGGCATGGTGTATCAGCGGGGGACACCATGCGGCATGGTGTCCCGGTACCACTTCCGCCGGCGGCCGGCGCGGCGGACGCGCGCGCGCTTTACGGCGCGGGCCGCGAAGCGGAAGCCAGGGAGGCGCTGGAGGCGCGGCTCAAGGCGGACCCCTCCGACGAGGAGGCTTTCTCCTTCCTGCTCGAAATACTGCCGGACTCCTCCCCCGCCGCGGCGGCGCCGCTGGAGGAGGCTGCCCGCGCCAACCTTAAAAAGGCCCCGACCAACCCGGTCTACTTCCTGGGCCTCTGCAAATCCTACCGGGCGGCCGGGAACCTGGAAAAGTCCGAGGCCGCCTGCCGCGCGGCACTGGAACTGGACCCGGTCCGCTACGCCGCCTACCGCGAGCTCGCGCTTACCTTCGAAGCGGCCGGAGACGGCCGCAGGGCTCTGGAAGCGGCGGCGCAGTGGGCGGAAATATCCGGCGGCTACAAGGCTTTCGCCGAACTGGGCAGGCTCCGCTCCCGCTACGGAGATTTAGCGGGCGCCAGGACGGCCCTGTCCCGCGCCGCCGGACTGGCCGGGAAGTCCAAAGACCCGGAGGCCCCCGCCTGGCGCCGGCGCGCGGCGTCATACACATCGGAACTGGCCGCGGCCGAAAGGAAAACGCCGCAGGCGGCCCGCAAAGTCCCGGGTTCCGCGTCGGACGACTGCGCGGAAAAAGCCGCGGCCGGGAACGCCGCTGGCAGACACCGCGAGGCCCAGGAGGCCGCGGCGGCCTGCCTGCTCAAGTCGCCCGGCCACGCCGCCCTTCTCGAGATCCGCGCGGACGCCTCTTTCGCGCTCGGTTATTACGAATCGGCCCTGGACGATTATTCCAAGGCCGCCGCCTCGGCGAAAAAGGACGGGGCCCTTATAGCGCGCGCCCTCAGGAAGAAGGCGGGCATACACCTGCGCATGAACGCGGAGGAGAAGGCGAAGGCGGCCTACGAGGAGGCGCTGCTGGCCGGCCCGGAAGACGAGGTCCTGCTGCGCGAACTGGCGGAGTTCAGGGAAGAACGCGCGGACCACAAGGGGGCTTACGAACTTTACTCGCGCCTGCTGCGGCTTCGCCCCGGCGACGCCGCCGTGAAAGCCAGGCGCGACGAACTGGAGATCTCCGCCATGTCCGCGGAAGAACTGGCCGCCGGGCTGGAGTCGCGCGGCGTGCCGCTCGCCGGAGGGAAGAAGGCCGGCCCCGGAGAGCGGGAACTGCTCTCCTCCATGCGCGAAGCCGAGGCCGAGGACGCCGTCGACTATCTCAAGAAGAAACTGGGAAGGCTCACGGGCCTGATACTGGAAAGAAAGGACGAGAACGGAAATCTTAGCCTGGTGCTGACCCACAGGGGCTTCGAGTCCTGGCTGGCGCTGCTCACCAAGGACGCGGTGAGGTTCTTCGAAAAGAAGGGAATGGACTTCCGCCACATCTTCGCCCTGCGCGACAGGGAAGGGGCCCCTTTCTTCGAGAAAGGGGGCAGGCTGACGCGCAGGGGCGCCTCGGCCTACCTGGCCGCTCTAGGGGGCGACAAGTCGTGGATAATGCCGTATGAGGACGTGCCCTCCTCCCCCGCCGCGGAGAAGGCCCGGGCCGAGACCTCCTCCATCCTGGCCGGCGGCTATTCGGAGATATACGAGCCCGAGTATCTCTGGCTTCTTAAAGCGACCGACTGCCCGTCCGAAGTCATGACGGAGCCGCCGATATACCTTAAAGAGATAAGGACGCCGGCCGCCACGCGCTACTTCATCTGCGTCTCCTGCGCCTACCGCAACAAGATAACCGAGCTAATAGCCCTCAAGATAGAGGACTACAGGGCCGGCAACACCCATATACAGACCACGGGCGGCACCGCCTTCTTCGGCCGCGCGGGCGTCGCCCCGCCCAGGCTCTGCGTGGACGGACGGGTAGCCGACTGACGCCCGGTTGCGCCGCTTCCCGCCATTTGCTATCATATTCAAACTATGATACAGAAAACCACTTTGCCTGAAGTCAAAAAAGTCGAAGCCGAGAGGAAATGGCATTTCCTCGACGCCAAGGACCAGGTGCTCGGCAGGCTGTCCACCCGCATAGCGGTGCTGCTCGCCGGAAAGCACAAGAGGATATACACCCCCTCGATGGACTGCGGAGATTTCGTGGTCGTGACCAACGCCTCCGGGGTGAGGCTGACCGGTTCCAAGGCGGAAGAGAAGTTCTACTTCAGCCACTCCGGCTACGCCGGCGGCGCCAAGACCGTCCCCTACAAGCGCCAGATGGAGAACGACCCGACCAAGGTCGTCATGCTGGCGGTCAAGCGGATGCTCGACGACAACAAGCTGCGGGCCCGCAGGCTCAAGCGGCTCAAGATCTATCCCGGCGCGGAGCACGGCTTCGCCGGCCTGGAAAAAAGCAACAACGACGAGAGGATAAATAAATAATGAGCGACAACAATCTCATACTGGCCACCGGCAGGCGCAAGACCTCCGTAGCGCAGGTAAAAATGCTTCAGGGCGGCAGCGGCAAGATGACCGTCAACGCCAAGAGCCTCGACGAATACTTCGGCAACAACAGCCGCCTGAAGTACGTCATCAACTCCCCCTTCGACCTGGTCAAGGACCAGAAGTTCGACTGCGTGATCAAGGTCAACGGCGGGGGCGTCTCCAGCCAGGCCGGGGCCATACGCCACGCGATCTCGCGCGCTATAGCCAGCCTGGGCGACACCTTCCGCGGCCCGATGAAAAAAGCCGGCTACCTGACCCGCGATCCCCGCATGGTCGAGCGAAAGAAGCCCGGCCAGCCCAAAGCGCGCAAACGCTTCCAGTTCTCCAAGAGGTGATCGCCTCCTGAGAGCCGCAGACCGCGGGAGGCCCGTCCTCCCGCGGTCTTTTTTTATCATGGCGACAAAAAGAACCCTCAAGTCGGTCTCGGCCGCCGCCGCGGCGGGAGCCGCCCTGGCCGAAGCCCTGGCCGCCGGCCGGTCGCGCGGCGGGGAACCGGCGGCCCTGCGGCCCGCCTCGGAGGAACTGCGGGCCTCGGTCCCGGCCGATCCAACGGCCGCCAACCTGCTGCGGCCGTTGGAGACCCTGCTGGCCGTACTGGACCGCACGGCCGCCCTGCTTCCCCCGCCGCCGCTGCCCGAGCCGCTGCCGGAGGCCCTGACCGGACTGGGCCGGGTCCTGCGCCTGACCGCCTCCCTTGCCGACGGCTCAGCGCGCCCGGAGGACGCCGGACAGGTGAGCGCGCTCACGGCCGCTTTCGCGCGGGAACTGAGACTGGCCCGCCGCGCCGCGGAGAACGACCCGGACAGGTTCGTCGAAAATCTCAAATTTAGTAACATATATTCCGGCCTGGAGAACTGTTTTTTCCGGGCCGAAGAAGCGGCGGAGCTCCTCGCCCGGCCTTGACCCGGACCCGGCCGCGCCCTTCCGCCAACAGGAGAACATCGTGAAAAAGACCATCGCCGCCATCCTCGTATTCTGCCTGGTCCCCGCCGCCTACGCGGGCACCGTGGCCATCTACCACACCAGCGACGTGCACGGCTGGTACAGCGCCAGGCCCGCCAAGTGGAACAAGGAAGACCCCGCGCGCCTGATAGGCGGATTCCCCGCCCTCTCCTCCCTGCTGAAGAAAGAGAAATCCCCGTACCTGCTCCTCGACGGCGGGGACATGTTCCAGGGCACGCCGGAAGGCAACTTTACGCGCGGCATGGCCACCGTCGAACTTATGAACAAGCTCGGCTACGACACCTCGGTGGTCGGCAACCACGATTACGACTACACCGAGGACAATCTCAAGGCCATGATCTCCAGCGCCAGCTTCACCATGCTGGGAGCCAACGTCTACGACAGGGAAACGGGCGAGAGGCCGGGATATCTCAAACCTTATGTCATGCTGGAGAGGGGCGGAAGGAAGATCGCGGTACTGGGACTGGCCGGAGAGCATACCGCCACCTCCACGCTGCCGCTCAACGTTAAGCACCTCGAATTCCGCGACGAGGCCGCCGAGGCCGCGAAATGGACCGAAGAGATACGGGCGCTCAAACCCGACGCCGTCGTCATACTGACCCATTTCGGCGTCTGCGGCCGCCTGTCCTCGCAGAAGGTGGACATTTCCACCTGGACGGCCGGGCAAGTCGAAAAATACTGCGGCAAGGGCGGCAGCCTCGCGGTCGCGCGCGCGGCCGGGGGCGCGGACGTCGTGCTCGGCGGCCACAACCATACCGGGCTGCTGCGGGGCTATTACGACCGGAAGAGTTCCACCTTGATAAGCGAAAGCTCCTACGGTCTCACCGACGTGACCCGCATCGAGCTGGATTTCGACGACAGGACGGGCGGGCTCAAAGGGGCGAAGGCCGAGCTAGTTCCTCTCTGGACCGACGAGAAGAGCCAGGACGGGGACGTCAAAAAAATGATCGCGGCCTTCTCCGCCGAAGCGGACAAGGAAATGGACAAGAAGCTCGGGGAGGCCTCCGCGGACCTCGGGTACAGCCCCGAAGGACTCGATTCCGCCGTCGGTAACTGGATGACGGACGCGATGAAGGCCCACGTAAAAGCGGACATGGCCTTCCAGAACACGGCGGGAATAAGGTCCGAGATAAGGAAAGGCCCGGTGCGCATGCGCGAGATATACCAGGTCATGCCCTTTGAGAACACCCTTGTCACGGTCACCATGACCGGCGCCCAGATCGAAAAGCTCATGCGCGACAATCTCCGCGGCGGCAAGGCCAGACTGCAGATCTCCGGGCTCAGGGTCTCTTTCGGACCGGAAAAGAACGGGGAGATACGCCTGGAGCGCGGAGGACGCGCGATTAAACCCGGCGACAAGTTCAAGGTCGTCACCAACAATTATCTCACCACCGGCGGCACCGGCGGCTCGACTTTCACCGAGGGAGAGGACCTGACCGATACGATGATACCGGTGCGCGACGCGCTGATAGCCGCCGTGAAAGAGGCGGGGACCATCGCCCCGCCGGCCGACGCCGGGAGGATAGTCAGACTGGATGAGTAGAAAGGCGCTGCGGGCGCTCATAGTTCTCTCCCCCCTCCTTCTCGCCTCCTGCTCCTGGCGGGATTCGGTGGTCGTTTACCTCACCTCCGACGCCAGGGGCTGGGTCCTGCGCTCCCCGGAGGACGAAGGTCCCGCCCCGGCGGGATTTCCCGTGCTCAAGAAAGTCCTGGAAAAGGAAAAGCTCCCCTTTCTGCTTTTCCACGCCGGCCCGTGGCTCTCCGGCCCGC
>JAVVFK010000124.1:0-6869 GCA_032251015.1 Elusimicrobiales bacterium | reverse complement strand
GGGGGTCGCCCCGGTCAAGTGCGCGGCAGCCGTAACGGCGGGACAGCATGTAGCCACTTCTACAACGGGGGGCATGGCTGCTTCCGTAAATCCTACGGTCATAGGGGCCAGCATAGGGCTTTGGATGGCGGGAGGGGCCTGTACTCCCGGCACGACCACGTTTCCGGCGCTATTGCGGTAAAAAAGAAGGCGGAGTGCGTTGGCGCTATTATCTACGATGAAGAATAAGGGGAGGTATACGGCGGCCTTGGCTGCGGCCGCTTTTATGGCGGCCGCCGGCGCCGTCATGCCCGCCTGGGCGGCGGGACAGAAGGCCGGCGGGGTTTATACCATTGTCGACGACGCGATAGGGGGATTGGCCACGGTGGAGACGGGGGCGGATGTTCCGCTGCCCGGTAAATCCCCGAGGCTGGCCGGCTTCATCGGCAACCTGGGTTCGGAGGTAGTGAACGGCGCGGGAATGGGCACGACCTACGATCTGGGGGCGGGTTTTCATTCCCACGCCGTATCCACTCCCAACGCTTTCGGCTATGTGACCATCTCCAGCGACGCCTTCGATCTCTCCTGGCTGTACCTCTACGACCCGGGCATGGCCGATTACCTGGTCCTGCTTTCGACGACCGGATTAATGGCCGACCATTCCCTCTCATCCTCCACTTATAATCTCGGCGCGGCTTTCTCCGGGCTGACCCCCAATACGACATATTTCGCCTACCTGCGCTCGGGGTATATGGAAAGCGATTATTCCGAATATGTGACCACCTCGGCGGTCACCACGCTGAGCATGCCGGTCTCGTCGGATACCTTCGTTTTGGCCAATGTCGGCTCTTTTTCCGCGAACCTGCGATACTCGGCCTTCGGCAATCCCGGTCCCGTCCAGAGCGAAGGCTGGTCCCCGGGAGATCCTCTCGCTTCCGATCTTTACGGCCACGCCTCGGCCGTGGTATCCAGCCGGGCCTTTGTCAGCGGCGGCTATGACGGGGTAAATTTCAGCAGCGCCGTCTATTACGCGGAAGCCGGGTCCGCCGGGTACGAGGCTTGGTCGCTCGCCGGCTGGATGCCGGAGGGGCGTTACGGTCACGCCATGGTGACGGCCAAAGGCCGTCTTTACGTGATAGGCGGCTACGACAACGGCGGCACGGCCCTCGAGGTCTGGTCGGCCGACGCCAGTACGCCGTCGCACCTGTCGGAATGGCGGGAAGAGGAGCCTTTCCCTTACGGCGTCTATCTGCACGCGGCCGTTTCCTACGACGATTCTATTTTCGTGATGGGCGGTTTCGACGGGGCCAACGCGGTCTCCGGCGTCAGGACCGCCCGCCTCTCGGACGACGGTTCGATTCCGTCCTGGGACCTGGAGCCCGCTACCCTGCCGTATCCTCTTTACGCGTTCGGCGCGGCCGAACTGGGCGGGCGCATATATATAAGCGGCGGCAAGGACGGCGCCTCGGCACGCACCGGGGTATGGCAAACCGCCATAGACGGCGACGGCACTCTGGACGACGGCGGCTGGTCCTCCGGTGAGCCGCTGCCTTCGCCGCGCTTCGCCCATACCATGACCGCCATGGGCGACCGGCTGATGGTCGCCGGCGGGAACAACGGTTTCGCGGCGCAGGCCACGGTCATAATGGCCGCCGCCGGAGAGTCCGGGACCATGCTGCCGTGGACCCTGGCCTATACGCTGCCCGCGGCGCGGCAATACCATTCCGCGCTGAAATCGGGGGGAAGGGTATACATACACGGCGGCAACGGGGGGCTGGCTGCCTCCGCCGACGCTTTTTCGGCCCCCTTCTCGGGGACCGAATACCAGGCCCGCGCCTGCGACGCCGCCGCCTGCTCCGGCGCGGTTTCGCATATTTCGCCGTGGATGCCCGACTTCGCCTGGGAATTCGCGGGGCTGCTGCCGGACCAGGGCTGGTTCTTCACCGTTCGTTCCCGCAACTGGCTCGGGCAGGAGACCGCCTGGTCCGACGAAGTCTCCACCTATACCTACGCCGCGGCGCCGTCCTCGGCGCCCTGGACCACGATCGGTATTTCCAGCCTGACCGCGAACTGGGCGACCAACGGCAACCCGGTCTCCACGCTGTATAACTGCCAGATCTCGAGCATGAGCGATTTTTCGCCCTTGTCCGGCGATATGACCACCGATAAGAGTTCGGCCGCTTTCGCGGGACTGCTTCCCAGCGTGACTTACTACGCCCGGGTCCGCGCGCTGGACGGCCTTGGCCGCCGCACCGCCTTCACCGCCATCGGACCGCAAAAGACCCTTTTCAACCCGGCGCTGGACGTCAACGACCCGGCTTTCACCGATAACCAGGGCGACGATTACGTCTGGCGCAGCACCAACACTTACGCGTACGACGTAGACATGGAGGACGACGGCGGGTCCCTGCTCTCCTACTTCGAGGTGCGCGTGGCCACCGATACCGGCGGGGCGGGGGACGTAAGCGGCTGGGTGACGGCGGTGACCGGCATAAACTCCGATAATTATTCGGACGACTGGCCGATACCGTGGGACGCGTGGGACGCGCTGCCCGAGGGCGCGACGGGATATGTCTCCGCGCGCGCCTTCGACGGGGTGGGCCGCTCCAGCACCGCGGTGGACCTCTTCTCGATACTCAAGGACACCACCGCGCCGGCCATAGCCCTGCTGCACGGCTCCACGCCGGCCTGGCAGTCGCAGTATCCCGGCGACCCCTCGGCGGATTTCTCCGACTACGTCTCCGGCCTGTCGAGACTCCAGTACAGCGTCAGCCCGCTCGCCCTTTCCGGGGACGGTTCGGCCATACCCTGGACAGATATAGGGACTTTCTCCCCGGGCGATAGCGAGGCGCTGGGCGTGACCTGGAACTACGATTTCACCAGGCTCTCGAACGCCACGACGAACTATTTCAGCCTGCGCGCCGTGGACGTGGCGGGGGGGACCAGGACCCTGACGGACGCCTTTTACGTCATGAAGAACGTAGCCGGCCCGGTCGTCACCATCAGCACCCCGACAGGGACTTACCTCTCCACCTTCACTCTGGTGCAGGGCTATAACACGGAAACGGCGGGGCGGCCGGTCATGGAGACGCAGGTCTTCGTCCGGGACCGCGACACCGGCCTCTACTGGGACGGGGCGGATTTTATTTCCGCCTCGCGCCTCTGGCACGTGGCCGCCGGCACCTATCCTTTCGTTTTCGAGCCCGCCGGTATCACGCTGGAGCAGGGGCATCAGTACGAGGCCGTGGCGCGGTCCTCGGACACGCTCGGCGATTTCTCGCAGGCCTTCGCCACCGCCACGTTCACTTACGACGCGCTGCCTCCGTCGGCGGGAGTGATCTTCCCGGCCGACGGAGGGACGGCCGATTCCCCTCTTTACATAAGCGGGACGGCGGCGGACGCCGTCTCAAGCGTCAGCGCGGTCAGGCTGGCGCTTAAGAGAGTTTCCGACGGCCGCTGGTGGGACGGGGCCTCCTGGCAGGCGGCGCATACCGAACTCCTGGCAGGCACCACCGCGGAGTGGACCTACGGCTTCAACTCCATACTGCGGGCCAACCTCGCCCACCAGGCCAGCTATTACGCCACCGTACTGGCCCACGACTCCTCTTATCCGAGGAACGAAGGGACGTTCTTCGTCTACGGCTCCACTTTCGTCTATCGCGATACTACGCCGCCCGGCGCGGTGACGGACCTGGCCGCCGCCCAGGGAGCGCTGCCCGGGACCATGCGCATCGAGTGGTCCGCTCCCGGTGACGACGGGGGTGGAGGTCTTCTTCTTTCGGGCGGATACGCCGTGCACCGGGCCACCTGGTCCGGCGCCGATTTCTCCACGGCCGCGGCCCAGGTTTCCGTTTCCACCTCCAATATCACCGCCGGCTCGGCCGCAGGCCTGACCATAGCCGGCCTGCAGCCGTCGGCCTCTTATTATTTCTCGCTCTGGACCCGCGACGACGCAGGCAACTGGTCGGCCGCTTCCAACGTGGCGGGCGGTGAGACCTCGTCCGCCAGCCCGGGCTTCATAAGCGGCGCGGTCACGCAGGCCTCGGGCGACCCGGTGCAGGGCGTGCTTGTGGACGTGTACAGCGCCGACGGCCTGCTCAAGGCCGGCGACAGCACCGACGCTTTCGGCGCCTACGAGGTGACGGGCCTCGAGATAGGGGAATTCACGGTGCGGGCCACCTGGTCGGCCGACGATATAGTCAGTTTCGTTTCTAAGGACGGCATTCCCTCCGGTACGCTGGGGGTGGATTTCGCGCTGAGCGTTTCCTACCAGCTCGCGTCCGTATCGGGAACCATACCGGCCGCTTTCACGGCTTCGGCCAGCCAGGCGGGAATCAGGACGGCTTCCTCCGGCGGCACCGGCCTGTGGGTGGAGGTCTACAAGCTGGGGCGGCTCGTCGCCCGGACCGAGGCGGACGCGGCCGGCAGGTTCAGTATCTCTAACCTCCTGCCCGGCACTTATTCGCTGCGCGCCTATAACGGCAAGGAATATACCGACCCGGTGACGGTAAAACTGGCGCAGGGGCAGGAGTTTCTGTTCAGGCCCGTTTTCTCCACGCTGATTAAAGACCGGGTCTTCGCTTACCCCAATCCCGCGCGTACACGCGCGCATATCCATTTCGACAGCAGTTTCGCTTTGGGCTCTCTTAAGGCCGATATCGCCGTTTTCGACCTCTCCGGCCGCCTGGTAAAGCGGTTCTCCGCGGCGGACGCCTCTAACGATACCGATTACGCCGGCGCCGGTTACAGGGTGACCTGGGACCTTGCGCGGGATAACGTCGCGCCCGGGATATATTTCTATTCGGTCGAAGTGGAAGGAACCGCCGGCGAAAAAGCGGAGAAGGTCGTGCGCAAATTGGCCGTCATAAGATAAATTGCTAAACTGGATGATTCTAAAGACAAGATGAAAAGGATACCCGTAATAATAGCGCTGCTGCTGCCGGCCTCCTCGCCGGCGATGGCCAACCAGGCCGTCAGTTTGCAGTTCACCGTGGCGGCGCCCGACCCCGTCATGGCCGGCGACGAGGTGGTCTTCCAGACCCTGGTGGTCAACACGGGCGCGGCGGCCTGGCGCGGGGGGAACTACTACTGGGTGGCGGAGGTCTATTCCATGGACGGCGCCGAGCGCCGCTTCCTGGCCAAGACCGATACCCTGACGCCGCAGGAGGACGTGCCCGCCGGCGGCGCGGCCGGCGCCCGCCTGCCGTTCACCGTTCCCGACAATCTCAAGAACACCCGCCTGCTTTACCGCGTTTTCCTGATCCTCGACGGGCGGCGCATACTGGAGACCGATTACCGCGGCTTCGCCGTGATAGAGAAAGAGTTCAGGCCGCCGCCTCCGGAGGACTTCAAGGTCGGCGGCGATGTGACCTTCAGTTACCGCAACTCGAGCTCCGACGGCTGGGATAATCACCAGGGCATCACTTCGGCCAACGTGGTAGGCAAGGTGAAGAGCTCGTCTTTCCTCTTCAACAGTTACATCGTCCATACCCGCCGCCGGCCGGTGGATCCGACGATACTGTTGCTCAACTTCTACGCGCCCTGGGGCACGCTGGGCGTGGGCGACATCTCGCCCTCCCTGACGCCGCTGAGCATGGAAGGACAGGGCATGCGCGGCGTCTCCTTCGAGCGGCAGCGCGAGCGGCTCTCTCTGACGGCGCTGGTAGGCCGCACCGTGGAGGCCGACGACCCGGACGGAGTAAGCGCCGGCCGCTTCGCCCGCTACAGCGGCGGAGGCAAGGTCTCTTACGAGGTCACGGACACGCTCAAGCTGACCGCCGACGCCGTGGTCACGCGCGACGACCGGTACTCGATAAGCCTAACCACCTCCGCCACTCTGACCCCGCAGGAGAACCTGGTCTACGGCGGCGCGGCCGCCTGGAATTTCGCGGAGGGGTTCACCTACACGGGGGAGATGCAGTTCGCTTCCTATAATCCCGACGCCGGGTCCGTTACCGGCGCCACCAGCGGGGCGGCCATGCGCAACGAGGTGCGGTACCGCGGCTCCCTGCTCTCGGCCCGCGCGGCCTTCAGCCATATCGCGGCGGGCTTCGCGTCGCTTTCGAGCCCGGCCGTCATCCCGGACCGGCAGAACCAGGACGCCGAGCTGACCGTCTACGCCTCGGACCGCCTTACCCTCTCCGGTTCGTACAACAGCTACACGGACAACCTCGACGACGATCCGGCCAAGACCAAGACCACGCAGACCCAGACCAATCTCTCCAGCGCCCTGAAGCTGTTCCGCGCCACGCTGGTCAACCTTTCCCTGATGAGCAACTCGAGCGTCGGAGAGCCAAGCACGGTCCAGGACAACCAGACCACCACTATGAACCTGACGGTCTCCCAGCCCGTCGGCGCCCATACGGTCAACTTCGGCATGCAGACCAGCGAATTCACCGATAATACCGGGCTTTCGCACGATCTCTCATCTTCGCTGCTTTCGCTGAGCGGCGCCTTCAGGGTAAGTTCCCGCTTCTCCGCGTCTGGCGGTTTCGTCAATTCCTCGTCGGAGGATAAGGTGGATTCCTCCAGCACGGACAACACCTCCCTCACCGCCAACCTGACCTATTCGCTGCCGGCCCGGGGGCTGGCCTTCCAGCTCTGGGGTACGATGTCCTCGGGGGAGAGCGACTCCCCGACCTACCCGTCCGAGACCTCCACCGTTTCGCTGAACCTGGAGACCATCTGGCTCAAGAGCAAGGTGTCCAAGTTCGTGTTCGGCCTGGGCGTCTCGTCGAAGACCGACAAGATAACGCCGGCCAACGACCTGAGCCAGCTGAACGTTCTCACCCGCTACAACTATTCTTTCTGAAAAAATAAACTTCCACGGGCTTACGCCCGTGGTATTCCCCGCATTCCCAATTCAAGCTGCGCTTGCCCGCTGTCCTCTT
>JAVVFK010000123.1:0-6888 GCA_032251015.1 Elusimicrobiales bacterium | reverse complement strand
GTCCTTGAGTTCCAGTGAATCGGCGGTGACGGTCACGGAGCGGCCGGAGTCCGAAAAAGTGGCCGCGGCCGGTTTGCCGCCTATTTTCCCTTCGGCGGAAAGGGATTTCGGGGTATACTCGACGCGGTCGAGCGCGAAGCGGGAGAGCGCCGGCGCCCGGTCGGCGGCCGGCATTATGTCCGCCAGAGTCAGGTCTTCGGCGGTCAGGGTGAACGACTTGTCCGCCGCCTTGCGGGCGACCGAAGCCTTCTTGCCGTTGAGCGCGCCGGAGACGGTGATATCCTCGCCTTCGAGATAGAAGCGGGCGAAGGAGAAACCGTCGAGCAGGCGGACGGCCGAAACCTCCCGTATGAAGTCGGAGAGGAGCAGTTCCTTGCCGGTGACCCCGAGCGTCTTTCCCTCCGCGTCGGTCCTGGCCGTTATCTTCTTGCCGCCGACCGCGCCGCGTATTTCGAACATGTCGCCGGTCTTGGAGAGGCTTTCGAACGAGAACTGGCGGAAATAGGGGACATAGGAGGCTGCCGGGACTATATCGGACAGTTTCAGGTCGCCGCCGACCAGCGTCCAGTCCAGGTCTTTTTTCGACCCGGAGAGCATGAAACTCGGGATGGGGGACTTGTTGTGGCCGGACCAGTTGGGGATCATCCGGGCGTGCACCTTGAAGCCGCCGTCTTCCTTATATATCACGGCTTCCAGCGTCGCCGCCCTGGCGCGCAGCGCGCCTATGGTTATAAGGTCCCCTTCGGCGGCCCTGGTCTTGGCCCTGAGGCTCGCGGAGGGCGCTCCTTCCGCCGGCCGCGGGTCGAAATAGAGATCGCCCTTCAGGTCGAACTCTTTGCCGTCTATGGTCAGTGTTTTATCATACGAGAGGTGGTTCCCGCCGGCGAAAGCGGCTTCATCCAGGCCGAGCGCCGCGAAGAGCGGGTCGGAGGCCAGCTTTTTGGAGAGGGCGGCCCATTCGTCCTTCCCGTCGGGCAGGCTCTTGTCCGCCTTTACGGTTTCGTCGAACCTGGAGAGCGGGTCCGCCGCGTTGAGAGCCGCGAAAGCCGGCGAAAAACCGGACAGGACGGAGGACAGGAAAAGTGCTATGAAAAGGCGCATGGATCACCCCGGAGAGGAATTTGACGACATTGGGAACAGGGGAATTATACAACATCGGCGGCATCTTTTGCCGTCGGAGGAGAGCGGAAGGGCCGGTTACTTAGGGGCGTTGACCGCGGCTTTGATCATCTCGTCCCAGCGGGTCGTGCGGGAGAGGGAGAGGTATTCGTACTTTTCCCTGTAGTTCATATAGAAGTAAGGGAAATGTATGGACATGCCCCAGGCCTCTTTGGATTTGTAGCCTTTGGCCTCGTTGCGCACCACCACGCCTTCGGCCAGGGCGACTATGACCTCCCGGGCGGCTTCACTGACGGCGGGGGTCTGGGAGTTCTCGTAGTACATCTTCATCAGCTGGTAGAGGTCGCGCGCGTCCTCGTCCTCGAAATTGCGCAGGCCGAACTTTTTCTGATTGTAAAGCTTCAGGTCCGCGGGCGAGGCCTCGACCAGCCGGGCGAAGGCGTCCAGACGGGCGGCCAGGGCGTCGGCGCGGTCCGGGCGGGCTATGGACATGGTCACGGACTGCTTCTTCTCGCCGTTGTAGTAGTCAACGAAGGAGTCCACCACGATATCCGCCGCCGTCCTGGCGTCGCCCGGGTTGGCGTCCAGGCGCGAGAGCAGCAGCTCGTAATTATAGCCGGTCCCGGGGGTGGTCTCCTGCGAGCCGACGATATATTCCGCCGCGCCGCGCAGGTCGTAGATAACCTCGAAGGTCTGCATCAGGCAGGCGTCGGAGGCGTAGACATCGACCCCGCCGCCGGCTTTTATGGCCTGGGCGAGCTCGGCGGGGGAGATATGGTTCTTGGAGACGTCGTCATAGGAGATGCCCTTGTTCTGCGGCGGGGGCTTGACTCCCCGCCAGCCCGAGCCGTGCCCGCCCACTATCAGCAGGTAGCGCCGGGCCGGGAAATTGGACTTGCCCCACTTTATGAAATCGGCCAGATGCCGCCAGTCGCCCAGGTCGGCGTCCTGGTCGTGCGAGAGAACGGGGGACGTTATCCTAAGCGGGTCCGAATCGCGCTGTACCAGGAAGCGGCGGGAGCCGGTCCAGTCGTTCTGCGGCGGCGGCTCCTCCTGCACGCTGGCGAAAGGATTGAATATGGGCTTGCCGGGGATGCGGCCCAGTTCGGCCACCACGTTTACCCGGCCGGTGGTGCCGGCGGCTTCCATCTCGTTGACGTCGGCTATGGCTTCTATGCCCAGGTTGTTGCGGGCGCTGACATAGACGAGTACCGTCCAGTCCTTGGCGTAGCGGCCGGACGCGGGGGCCGGCTCCGTGACGGCCGGCACGCCGATGTCCGCCGGTATGTCGGCGGCGCGCATGGACGCCAGGTCCGCGCAGAGTGCGGGAGAGGGGAAGATGAAAGAAAGCAGAGCGGCGAGAGATAGGTGTTTATTCATCCCTTATATTCTATAAGTCCGGCGTCGTCCGGTCATGAGCCTTAGGACCGGGCCGGCCTCTGGGCCCTTTGCCGCCCGGGGCGCTGCCAAAACCGCGGGTATTTTTTGTAGAATAATTCCTGCGGGTGGTTAGCTCAGCGGTAGAGCGCTGTCCTCACACGACAGATGTCACAGGTTCAAATCCTGTACCACCCACCAGATTTTTCGACTCTCTCTCTACGGCGATGGAGTTCGCCATAACCGCCTCGACGGCTGATGACTCCTACATGAAGGAGGAATTATCATGTTGAGGCTTTTTTTATTGGCGGCGGGCGGAGCGGCGGGTACGCTGGCGCGCTACGGCGTCTCGGTCTGGGCCGACAGGGCGGCCAGGGGCGTCTTCCCGGCCGGCACCATGGCCGTCAACCTGGCCGGCTGCTTCCTGATAGGCGCGCTCTGGGCGCTGTTCGAGCGCTCGCTGGTCTCGCCCGGCCAGAGGCTGTTCCTGATGACCGGCTTCCTGGGCGGCTTCACCACCTTCTCCACTTTCGGCCTCGAGACCTTCAGCCTCATGAGGGACGGGGAATACTGGTCCGCGGCGATGAACGCCGCGGCGAACAATCTATTCGGGGTGGGGCTTGTGCTGGCGGGCTTCTTCTGCGCCAACTTTATAATGGGGAGGACTGCGGCATGAAATTACCTGAAGACGGCAGGCTGCTGAGGATATTCATCGGGGAATCCGACAAGGCGGACGGGCGTCCGCTCTATGAGGCGATCGTGCTCAAAGCGAGAGAACTTAATCTCGCCGGCGCCACGGTTCTGCGCGGGATCATGGGCTTCGGCGCCGACAGCCGCATGCACACGGCCAAGCTCCTGGAGCTCTCCGAAAACCTGCCGGTCATAATCGAAATCGTCGACGTCAAAGAGAACCTGGATAAACTTATGCCCTTCCTTGACGAGCGAGTGAAGGAAGGCCTTATCACCCTCGAGGACGTCAAGGTGATAAAGTACCGGTCTTCGTCGCAGACCGCCGGCTGATGACGCGAACGGCTGAGGTTAGAAAATGAGATCCCTCAGGAACAGGCATGGCCGCCCCTGGACGCTTGCCGTCTCAGGCCGCGGCGGCTCCGCTGCGGTCGAGGGGGCGGCGCTGGATTCGCTGCTGCGCCTGAAGGGGGAGCTGAGGTCCCGCCCGGGCCTCTGCCGGCCCGCGGCCGGTAAGATTTTCGGCTTCCTGCCGGAACTGGCGGAACTGCGGTTCGGCAACCGTTCGAGAATTATTTTCAATGTGCCGCAGGACGCCTGCGCATTTTTTTCCGACCTCTACGGCATCGTCTTAAGGGACCAGTATGGGGCCGCTTCTTCGGCTCTGGCCGGAAAGACGGTCGTTGACGCCGGCGCTAATATCGGCGTCTTTTCGCTTTACGCGTTCGCGCTCGGGGCGAAGAGAATACACGCTTTCGAGCCCGTGGCCGAGACGCGGACGATGCTCGAAGCTAACCTCGCTTTAAGCGGCGCCTCTGGCGCCGTTAAGGTTTATCCGATGGCGCTTGGCTCCAAGCCCGGCAAGGCCCGCATCCTCTTCAACGAAAAGGGCGAGGGTTCGGCGATGCTGGAGCGCCTTTCTGCGGTGGTTAACGAAGGCGTGTCGTATTCTGGCCGGAGGGTCGTGCCGGTGGCCGCGCTGGACGGGTTGCGGCTGGGACGGGTGGACTTCGTGAAGATAGACGCCGAGGGCGCGGAGCGGGAAATACTGCTCGGCGCCTCCCGGCTCATAAAGCGGCATAAGCCCGCTCTCTCGTTCGCCTCCTACCACAGGCCCTCCGACAAGCTGGACCTGCCGGCGGTGGTGCGGGGGATACGGCCGGACTATCGCATAACACTGAATTCCCACGCGGAAGACGATATCTTCTGCCGTTGACCAGGGGCTTTCAGCGGCGGGAACGCCGCCGCGGCCTTTTTTATATAATCAGATATGCTCTCACCGTTCCGCAGCGTTTTTCTGGCGTCTTTATTCCTTTTCGGTTCTTTGTCCTGCCCCTTACGGACGTTTGCGGGGGATGAGCCCGCTCCCGTCCCCGAGCGTAACCTTTTCAGGAACACCGCCACGGTCCTGACCGCGCCCCTTTCGTGGGAAAAGGACGACTGGCGCCGGTTCGGCACGGTCGCGGGAGTGACGGCCGGGACCCTGTTCATAATCGATAAGAACCACGACAACTACACCAAGAACGTCGGCGGCGACGTTGATTATATATCCGAAAAGGCCAGGTTCTTCGGCGACGGTCTGTTCATACTGCCTTTCTGCGGCGCTTCCTACGCCTATGGCAAACTGACGGGCAGGACCAGGCTTCCCGAGGCCGCGGCCGCGGGCGCGCAGAGCTATCTCATCTCAGGGCTGGTCGTGACCATGATAAAGTTCGCGGTGCATCGTCCCCGGCCGAACAAGGGCGGGGAATACAGCCGTTTCGAGGAGCAGAGCTTTTTCTCCGGGGAGAACCTATCCTTCCCGTCCGGGCATACCGCTTCGGCCTTCGCCGTCGCCTCGGTGACCGGTTATTATTACGGTGACAGCCCCTGGAAGGTGGGCACGGCCTATACTCTCGCCGGCCTTGTGGGGTGGTCGCGGTTCAACGACCATGACCATTGGCCGTCGGATGTTTTCGCCGGCGCGGCTTTAGGCTACTATATCGGGAAAAAAGTCTTGGCCCTTAACAACGGCGGCGCGGACGGCCTGTCCCTGGTCCCTGTCGGTATCCCCGGCGGCCAGGGCTTCGGCCTGGCCAGCCGTTTTTAACGTCCTAGATCCTCTTCATCGCGATGAGCCCGGCCCTGTCCGGACCGATGTCCGGCAGTATCAGCGCGGAATCCTTCCCTTTCCCTCCGCCGAACTCGCCCTGTGAGCGCCGGGCGGCTATCTTGCCCATGGAATAACCTATCGAAAGGGCCAGCGGGTAATCGCTGGCCCAGTGCACGCCGTTATTCATCATCTGGAAAGCCAGCAGCGACATCAGGGTATAGCCCACGGGTTTTATGGCCTTATATTCCGGGTAGTTGGTGGAGATGACGGTTACGGTCATCATGGCCGTCATGAGGTGGCCGGACGGAAAAGCGTCGTAAAAGGCGACGTGTTTGTTATAGTCCGACTGGTTCGGGAAGAAATGCCAGACGCCCCTGTCGGCGGTGGCGACGAACGGGCTCTGGCGTCCCGTGCTGCGCTTGAGGATCTGACCGATGACCGCCGTGGTCCCCAACCCTTCCATCAGGGCGTAGCCGGTCCTGACGGCTCTCGGGCTGTCGGCGATGTAGCCGTAGGCGTAGAAGCCGGCCAGGATGGATGAATGGACCCAGCCGTCGCCCAGGAAGTAGAGAGTGGAGCCCGTATCGGCGGGGCCCCTGAACAGGGACAAGCTGCCGGCCTTTATGTAAGGAGTGGTCCTGTCCTTGTTTCCCAGCCCGAGTTTGCGCCCGAAGCGCTGCATCTCGTCGATTATCTTCTGGTCGTAATAGATGAGTATGCCGGTCGCCGCGGCTATGCCCAGCGCGGGTTTTATGTTCTCTTTCCTGAAGGTTTCTTTGCCGTATATCTTGAGGTCGGAAAAAACATTTCCCGGCAGCGCGGTCAGGCGCGGGTAATCCGTACCGTCCCGGAGGGCGGGTTCGGCCGCTCCGGCGGCGGAGGGAAAAGGGATTGACGCGATTAAAAGGGCTGCTGTCAGAAAGGCGATGCGGTTCATGCGAAGAATCTCCTTATATGGAGATTAAACAAAAAAAAGCGGGGCCGGGTCTGCGGCACCGCCCGGGCGCGGTTTATCAGCACTCTTTCAGGCCGATCTTCCTTAAGAACCAGATGGCCGGGAGCCAACTGGTGAAGGCCGACTCCAGCAGGTCGGCGCCGACGAAAGCCGTCAGCCATAAGCCCGCATCACCGGAAGATTGATCCCGACACTCACTAGGAGCCTGTCCGACATAAGGCCTTTGCAGTAGACGGTTATAGTTCTCTATAATTAAGGATATCGTACGCGCGCGTACGGGGAGACACAATGACCGAAAGAGCCTTCCGTCCTTACGACCGAGACCAGATGCTGCTGTTGCCGCCGTCCCTGCGTGAATGGCTGGCCGACGACCACCTGGTGTATTTCATCGCCGACCTCGTTGAGGAAACGCTGGACCTGGATGAAATCCTTGAATATTACGGCGGTCCGGCGCGCGGGACGGTGCCCTACGATCCAAGGATGCTGACGGCGGTGCTGATATACGGCTACTGCACCGGCGTATTTTCTTCGCGCAAGATGTCGCGCAAACTTGAGGAGGATGTGGCGTTCCGCGTACTGGCGGCGAACCAGCGGCCGGATTTCAGGACGATATCCGATTTCCGGAAAGCGCACCTGCCTGCGTTGTCGGGGCTGTTCG
>JAVVFK010000122.1:0-6913 GCA_032251015.1 Elusimicrobiales bacterium | reverse complement strand
TGGACGCGATGCCCGAAGGGGGCACGCTCAGGATAAGCACCCGTACCGGGTTTTCCCCCGACGGCAAACCGGCGGTGGCGGCGCGGGTGGAGGATAGCGGTTCGGGGATCCCTTCCGAAGCCCTGGGGAAGATTTTCGAGCCTTTCTTCACCACCAAGCCGGTGGGCAAGGGAACGGGGCTGGGGCTTTCCGTCTGCCACGGCATAATAGAACGCCACGGCGGCGTCATAGAAGCCGGACCGAAGCCGGCCGGCGGCACTGTATTCACCTTCTATATTCCGGTTTGACGCCGGGGCCCCGCGCGGGTCCGGGCTTACTCGAACTTGTAGCCGTGCCCGGTCACGCTCGTTATGCGGGCGGCGGCCGCCGGGCCCAGTTTCTTTCGCAGCGAAGAGACATGGACGCCCACGGTGTGCGGATCATTGTAGGAGGCGGGGTCGTAGCCCCAGACGGTCTCCAGCAGGTAGGGAACGCCCAGTATCCTTCCCGCTTCGCTCACCAGCAGCGAGAGCAGGTCGAATTCCTTGCGCGTGAGCTTCACGGGACTGCCGCCGACGAAAACGGACCTGGCGGAGGGGTCTATCGATATGTCCCCGTTCTCCAGCCGCCCCCCCTTGCCTTTCGCCGAAGCGTAGCGCTTCAGCACCGCTTTGATCTTGGCCAGCAGTACCGGCAGCGAGACCGGCTTGAGGACGTAATCGTCGGCGCCGCGCTCGTAGCCCTCCACGATGTCCTCGTCCTGCACCTTGCGCCCGGAGATTATGATGACCGGCGTGGCGGAGAGTTCGGGCGTTTCCTTTATGATGCGGCAGAGCGCGAAGCCGTCGAGACCGGCCATTTCCGCGTCCGTGACCACCAGGTCCGGCCGGGATTCGCGCGCCATTATGAGGGCCTCGGAGCCGTTATCGGTGAAGATCACCTGGTAGCCCTTCCCCTCGAGGTAGCGCCCCGCGGAATCGATTATCACTTTTTCGTCGTCGACCAGCAGTATCTTTTCGGGCATGACGCAATGAGATTACAATTTTGACGCGCGGCGGGCAAGCAGGCGCATAAGGCCCAGCGCCTGTTTTTCGCCGGCTATGTCCTGGACGGCGCGCCTTATCTGGGCCGGGGATCTGCCTCCCCCGGTACGGTCGAGGAATTCCAGTATCTCTTTCGCCGCGGCTTCCAGTTCGCGCGGGGAAGCCGGCGTTCTTTTCCGGCCGGCGGCCCTCCGGGGCGTCCCGCTCTCCCCGGCGGTCAGCGCATAGCAGACCACGGCCACCGCGTGCCCCAGGTTCATGGAGGGCTGGGCGTCGTCGGTCGGCACCGCTATGATGGCCCGGCAATGCGAGAGGTCCTCCTCCGTCAGTCCGTGCTTCTCCGGCCCGAAAACTATCGCGGTGCGTCCGCCGCCCGAATTATTCCTTATATATTCCGCCGCCAGCGGCAGCGGTATCACTTCCCTCTCCGGGGAGCGCCTGTTCAGCGCGGAGGTCCCCAGCACCAGCGAGCAGCCTTCCGCGGCCGCCGGGATGGAGCCCGAAACGCGCGCGCTCTCCAGCAGGTGCCCCGCTCCCACCGCCGCCCGGTTCTCCATGAGCGCCTCTTTCCAGACCGGCGGATGAGGGTCGGCCGCCGCCAGGTCCGACAGGCCGAAGTTGGCCATGGCCCTGGCCGCCGCCCCGATGTTTATGGGGTTGCGCGGGCGGGCCAGTATCACCCTTAAAGGAAGGCCCCGGGGGTTCACGTTAAAATCCCTGGCCGGAAAGAAAATCCTTCAGCCTGGCCGCGTCGAGGCCGCGCCCCAGGACGCCGTCCAGCCTGGCCGCTTCCTTCCCGTTCCTGAAAAGCACGACTGTGGGGACCACTTCCACCCGGTGCCTGTTCTCGATCTCTCCGAGCAGGTCTGCTCTCAGCAGGAAGAAGTGCGGCCGTCCGTCCGCCTGCTTTTCGAATTCGGGAAGGAATTCGATACAGAAGGGGCAGTAGGGATAGTAGAAAAGCGCGACGAAGTCGGCGCCCTCTCCTGTTTTAGCTCTGAATTCGTCCATCGATGTTATTTCTTGGGACATCCCCGTATTTTACTAAAAGGAAGCGTGCCGGCGGACCGCGGCGCGGAGCCCGGCGGCCTTGACTGCCGCCCGGCGCCTCTTGACTTTGGACCAAAGGGCCTATGGACTCGTAGGCCCTTTGGTCCTTGCGGGATAGGGCTTTTGTCCATAAGTTATATGTGCCGAGTGTAATCCCCGGGATCGGCCGGGGAGTATCCACCTCCGGACCTAATCCGGATTCACCACTCGGCGCGGAATACCAGGCGTTGTAAGTCTTTCTGAGGTGGATATATGGCCCGTTCAGCGTACACCAGTGCCGCAGCCGTCCTGAAGTCCGTTATCGCATCGTTCCTCCTTTCCATAAGCCCCGCCGCATCGGCGGGGGCCGGCGGAGCCTTCGACACCCTCGCCGCGCTGGCGGACAGTTCCCCTTCCTCTTTCCTTTCCCCCCTGCCCGCGGCGGAGCCGCCGGAGGCGACCCTGCTCCGCCCGGCCCCCGGCCTGAGCGTCTATTTCATAAGCGTCGGACAGGGCGACGCCATATACATGGAGTTTCCCGACGGGAAGAACGCCCTGATAGACGGCGGGCCTTCCTCTTCCGCTTCGGGTCCCCTGGCCATGTTCCTTAAAGAGCGGGGCGTTTCTTCGATCGACCATGTCGTTCTCACCCACCCGCATTCCGATCACTACAAAGGCCTGCAGCATGTCTTCGCCAATTACACGGTGGGAACCTTCTACGATACCCGCGTAGACAACTCCTCGGCCAGCGGCGACGACGCGGTAAGGGCGAGCGCGGCCGAACTGGGCGTCACCACCTTTCACCCGGCCCCCGGCGACTCCCTCGACTGGTCGGCCGGGGCCGAGGTCAGGGTTCTCAATTCCTGTCATGAGCCCTTCTCCAGCAAGAACAGCGAGACGCTCAACGACTGCTCGATAGTGCTGCGCCTGGCCTACGGCGAGGCGTCCATCCTTTTCACCGGCGACGCCGGCGAGAACGTGGAGGAGCGCCTGGTGAAAGAATACGGCGACGCCCTCCGCTCGAGGGTCCTTAAAGTGGGACATCATGGCAGCAGGTATTCGTCCACCTCCGCCTTCCTCGCGGCCGTGCGCCCGGACAGCGCCTACATAGAGGTGGGCCAGAATAACTACGGTCATCCCCATCCCGAGGCCGTCTCCCGCCTTCTTAAGTCCGGGACCGAGATCTTCCGCACCGACCTCTCCGGCACGCAGGAGTTCCGGGCGGAACTGCCCCTCGTGTGCATGGACTAAGTCTCCGGATAGAACGGTCATAATATAGAGCGTAGAAGGGGGGCGCGACAGCGTGGTGTCGGCCCCCCTTCTTCTTTTTCCGGCGGTATTTTAAAGCGCTTCTATCGTTTCCGCTTCGGCGTAGAAAGCGGCGTGGTCCGAAAGGTTCCGCCAGGCGCCGGAATGCAGCGCCTTCGCTTCCAGCACGCGGAAGCCCCTGAGGTATATCCTGTCCAGCGGGAAGCACGGGAAGGCGCACGGGTAGGTCCGCAGCCGCCTCCCGTGCAGTTCGTGCCCGGCCTCGCGCATTCCCAGCCTGGTCTCCAGTTCGTCGGGCCGCAGCTTGCGCCATTCGTTGAAGTCGCCCGCGACCGCCAGCGGCTCGTCCGGCGGAACGTGTCTCTCCAGGTACCCGGCTATCATCGAGAGCTGCTTGACCCGCGAGACGCGGAGCAGCCCCAGGTGCACGCAGAGCGCGTGCAGGGGCCGGCCGCCGGGCAGTTCCAGCACCGCGTAGAGCGAGCCCCTTTTTTCGAGGCGGTTGGTGGAGATGTCGGTGCGCTCGGTCAGCAGTATCGGGAACCTGGAGATGATGGCGTTGCCGTGATGGCCGGCGGCGTATACCGCGTTGCGGCCGTAGACATGGTCGAATCCGGCGGCGCCGGCGAGGTACTCGTGCTGGGGCAGGGTCGGCCAGCGGGCGTATTTCGCCGCCTTGCGCACGTTCTCCCCCACCGCCTCCTGCAGGAATATCACGTCCGCCCCGGTGGCGTGTATGCATTCCCCCAGCGCCGGCAGCGAGAAACGGCGGTTGAGCGGCGAGAAGCCCTTATGAAGGTTTATGGTGAGGAATTTAACGCGCATTGCCCTGCCCCGGCCTCAATTATACCCGCCGCACGGCGCATTGTCCATGCCTATAAGGATTTAGTATCATGTAAGCACGGTCCCCCAAGGACCGGGGCCGGCCAAACCGGCCAATCCAGAGTATCCAGGAGCCACCGAACATGCCCAAAACGGCCATTATGAAAAAACCAGCGCAGAAGATCAGCAAATCCAAACTTTCCAAGAAACTCGTGTACTTTTTCGGCGGCGGCAAAGCCGACGGCAAAGAGTCCATGAAGAACCTGCTCGGCGGCAAGGGCGCCAACCTCGCCGAGATGGCCGGTCACCCGGACCTCAAGCTCCCGGTTCCCCCGGGCTTCACCATCACCACCGAGCTCTGCACCTATTACTGGGCCAACAAGCGTACCTATCCCAAGCAGCTCAAGGCCGAGGTCGAGAAGAACCTCCGCCGCATAGAGGCGCTTACCGGCAAGCGGTTCGGCGACCCCAGGAACCCGCTGCTCGTCTCCGTGCGCTCCGGCGCCCGCAGTTCCATGCCGGGCATGATGGAGACCATCCTCAACTGCGGTCTCACCGAGGCGACCATCCCCGGGCTCATCGAGCTCACCAAGAACCCCCGCTTCGTCTACGACTCCTACCGCCGCCTGATCATGATGTACTCCGACGTCGTCATGGAGAAGGGCGCCGGCATAGAGGCCGAGGACAACAGGGGCATCCGCAAGCAGCTCGAGCATATCATGGAGAGCATGAAGAAGAAGCGCGGCGTAAAGACCGACACCGAGCTGAACGCCGAGGACCTCAAGGAGCTCTCTTCCCTCTTCAAGGCCAAGATCAAGGAAGTCCTGGGCAAGCAGTTCCCGGACAACCACATGGACCAGCTCTGGGGTTCCATCGGCGCCGTGTTCGCCTCCTGGATGGGCAACAAGGCCGTCAAGTACCGCGAGATCGAGAAGATCCCGGCCGAGTGGGGCACCGCCGTCAACGTGCAGTCGATGGTGTTCGGCAACATGGGCGACGCCTCCTCCACCGGCGTGGCCTTCACCCGCAACCCCGGCACGGGCGAGGACTACTTCTACGGCGAGTTCCTGGAGAACGCCCAGGGAGAGGACGTCGTCGCCGGCATCCGCACCCCCCACCCGATCAACGAGCCCAGCCGCTCCGAGCAGTCCAAGCACCTCAAATCGATGGAGCAGCTCGCGCCCGCCTGCTACAAGGAACTGGCCGCCATCCGCACCAAGCTGGAGAAGCACTACCGCAACATGCTCGACATCGAGTTCACCGTAGAGAACGGCCGCCTCTGGATGCTGCAGTGCCGCGTAGGCAAGCGCAACGGCCCGGCCGCCATCCGCATGGCGCTGGACATGTACCGGGAGAAGCTCATCACCCGCGACGAGGCCATCGCCCGCGTCACCCCCTCCCAACTCGACGAGATGCTGCACCCCATCGTGGACCCTAAGGCCGAGGCCAAGGCCCATGTCCTGGGCAAGGGCCTGCCGGCCGGCCCCGGCGGCGCCGTAGGCCAGGTGGTGTTCACCGCGGCCGAAGCCGTCAAGTGGCATAAGGAAGGCAAGAAGGTCATCCTCGTCCGCGAGGAGACCAACCCCGAGGACGTCGACGGCATGAGGGCCGCCGAGGCCATCCTGACCGCCCGCGGCGGCATGACCTCGCACGCGGCGCTCGTCGCCCGCGGCTGGGGCAAGTGCTGCGTCGTAGGCTGCGCCGCCGTGGAGATAGAGCACGGCGCGAAGCAGTTCCGCATCGGCGGAGAGACCGTCAAGGAGGGCGACTGGATCACCCTCAACGGCTCCAAGGGCCTCGCCTACAGGGGCAAGCTCGAGATGATAGACGCCAGCGAGTCCCCGATGCTCGGCGAGTTCCTCAGGCTCTGCAACCAGGTCCGCGCGCTCAAGGTCTGGACCAACGCCGACACGCCTGCCGACTCCATGGTCGCCCGCAAGTTCGGCGCCGAGGGGATCGGCCTGTTCCGCATAGAGCACATGTTCTACGGGAAAGGCTCGGACCAGGCGCTGTTCCAGCTGCGCAAGATGATCATGTCCAAGACGCTCGAGGAGCGCAAGTCCGCCCTCAACGACCTCTTCCCGTTCATGAAGAACGACCTCAAGGCGACCTTCAAGGTCATGCAGGGCCTGCACGTGACGGTCCGCCTGATGGACCCGCCGCTGCATGAGTTCGTCCCCCACCAGAAGGACAAGCTGCAGGAACTGGGCAAGGCGCTGGGCATCTCCTACGAGGAGCTCGAGTCCCGGGCGGCGGTGCTGCGCGAGTCCAACCCGATGATGGGCCACCGCGGCGTGCGCCTCGGCATAACCTACCCCGAGATCACCGAGATGCAGGCCCGCGCCATACTCGAGGCGGCCGCCGAGCTGATCAAGGAAGGCGTCAAGGTCTACCCCGACATCATGATCCCGGTCGTCTCGCTCGAGAACGAAGTGAAGAACCAGACCGAGATCATCCGCCGCGTCTACGCCGAGGTCTACAAGAAGCACGGCGTGAAGGTGAACTACATGGTCGGCACGATGATAGAGATCCCGCGCGCCTGCCTGATGGCCGGCCGCCTGGCCGAGACCATGGAGTTCTTCTCCTTCGGCACCAACGACCTCACGCAGATGACCTACGGTTACAGCCGTGACGACGCCGAAGGCAAGTTCCTGCTCCAGTACGTTGACCGTGGCATTTTGCCCGAAAATCCCTTCCAATCCTTGGATCAGGTGGGGGTGGGGCGGCTGGTCGAGATGTGTGTTGAAGAAGGCCGGGCTGTTAACCCTGAC
>JAVVFK010000121.1:0-7001 GCA_032251015.1 Elusimicrobiales bacterium | reverse complement strand
CGGCGAAAGCCAGCCTGGACGGGCTTTACCGCACCGAGGAGCGCGTGAACGCCTACGGCGCGCGGCTGACCTTCGTGCCCTGGCGCGGGTCCACGTTCAACCCCTCGTACAGCCTGCAGGAGACGCGCGAGCAGAAGGACGAGCTCTTCAGCGGGAACAGCTACGATTATCCCAAGGCGCGGCAGCAGACCGCGGATTTCAACTCCAATTTCATGTTCGCGCGCTGGTTCAACCCCGCGATAAATTATTCCGTCACCACGATGGAGAACAACAACATAGTGGTGACCACCGTCACCGTCGTAACCTCGTCGGCCGTCTACTCCCCCGGCGAGATCAAGACCGTCAACCGCACCGCCCAGGGCGGCGTCAGCCTTAACTTCAGCGTCAACGACCTGGCGCCGCGCAACCGCCTGCTCCGCTCCCTGGTGGTCTCGTCCAACTTCCAGATACAGGACGGCGACACCTGGCAGAACGTGGAACGGGATTACGACACGGCAGGCAAGCTCTGGATACGCGACAGGCTGGGGCCGAAGAATCCGCTCGCGCAGAGGACCTCGCTGACCACCCGCGACACCTTAACCTCCAACCAGCGCTGGCAGCCGCTGGAGGGCTACGCGCTCAAGGGACGCCTGGCCCCGCTGTCCACCATCTCCATAACCAACAACTTCTCCCGCACCGACCAGCACTCCGACGTGACGGGGACGCGGTCGCGCACCGTCAACCGCACCTTCCCCGACGCCATACTCTCCATATCCCAGTTGGAGACGCTGGCCGGGGCGCAGGCCTGGGCCCGCGGCGCCACGATGAACGTCAAGTTCTCCAACAATACCAACGAGACCAAGCTCATCAGCCTCGACCTCACCCG
The DNA here is from genome assembly GCA_032251015.1 of Elusimicrobiales bacterium. Classification (GTDB taxonomy): domain Bacteria; phylum Elusimicrobiota; class Elusimicrobia; order Elusimicrobiales; family UBA9959; genus UBA2231. The sequence continues at coordinate 6,136 of JAVVFK010000121.1, read as the reverse complement.
CTCCTACGGCATGGACCTCCGCTTCCGCCTGCTGGAAAAGGTGGACGCCTCGCTCAGCTACAACCACCGCTTCTCGCGGCGCGAGGACCTGCGCCTGAACCAGGTCACGCAGCAGACCGAGCATCACGACGCCACCGTACAGGGGACTTTCGACTACAGGAAATTCCGCTTCACGCCCAAGCTGGACTTCGCCGTGGATTACGGCAAGTCCGGCCTTGGCGTGGTCAACCAGGACCTGACTGTCATAACGCCCAGCCTGCTGCTCAAGACCGATTTCCAGGCGCCGAAGGGCCTCCGGCTGCCCTTCATGAAACAGGCCATGGTCTTCAGCAACCGCATAATCTGGACCACCACGCTCAGCTACGCGCTGCGCAAGTCGCCCGTCACGGTCTCGGAGAACACCCGTCTTTTCTCGCTCAACAGCAGCGCCGACTACGAGGCCGCCAAGAACCTGCGCCTCACCTTCAACGCCTCGGTGCAGCGGCTCTGGCACAAGTACCTGAAGCAGGAGGATTACCTCTCCTACACGGCGGGGAGCACTCTGACTTTTCAGTTCTGACGGCGGTCGGGGGACCGCCAGCGGGGGGTTTATGCGTATCCGTCTTAAAAATATCGGAGGACTGCTGCTCAACGCGCTGCTGCCGCGCACCTGCGGGCATTGCGCCGAGGACCTGCCCGCCGCTTCGGAACAGCCGCTCTGCGCGGCCTGCCTGTCCTCTCTCGAGCGCCCGGCCGGACCGTTGTGCCCGGTCTGCGGCCTGCCCTCGGCGGAAGGCGAATGCTCGGCCTGCCGCCTGTCCCCCCGCCCCTTCGACCTGGCGCGTTCAGCTTTCCTCTTCACCCCGCCGCTGCGCTCGCTGACGCACGCGTTCAAGTATTCGGAAAGGACCGCGCTGGCGCGCCCCCTGGCGCTGATGATGGCGGCCGAACTTATCCGCTACCCGGAACTGGGCTCCTTCGACGCCGTGACGCCGGTGCCTCTGCACCCGGCGCGGGAACGGCGGCGCGGCTACAACCAGGCCGCGCTCCTGGCGCGGGAAATGGCCGATCTCGCGGGCCTCGCCTTCGAACCGGGAGCGTCGAAGCGGGTCCGCGAAACGCGGCCGCAGGTGGACCTGCGCAGGAGGGAGAGACTTGAGAACGTGCGGGGGGCTTTCGAGGCGGGGCCCGGGGCGAAGGGCCGCCGCTTCCTGGTCGTGGACGACGTGGCCACCACGCTGGCGACGGCCGGCGAAGCGGCGCGGGCGCTGAAGGACGCGGGCGCCTCGGGCGCGGCGGTCTTCACGCTGGCGCGCGAACCCTGATCAGAACTCTATGTCGAAGATATAGACGGCGTAGGGGGGGATCCGCTCGAGCCGAAGGCCCTCTTTAAGCGCGTCAGAATCGAAGGAGAAGAACCGGTCGGAGAGCTGCTCGAAGATGGCCGTGGTCTCGCCGGAGGTGCGGATCTGCACGTTCACCACGCCGCAGACCGGGGCGTCGGAATAGTTGACGACCACCACTTTCAGCGTGCGGCGCTGCGCCCAGCTCCAGGCGAGGACATGGGAAAAACTCGTATCCTCCTCCGAGCACGGCTTCACGTCCAGCAGCGACCACTCGCCCCCGTGAAAAGCGGGATGGTCGACGATCTTAAGGAGTTTCTCGTAATATTTCTTGACGGCCTGGTCGGTCTCGAGCGGGAGGTCGGTCAGCTGCAGCGGCACGCGCCGGCGCCAGCCCTTGAACTGCGCGTCCGAATAGAAGCGAAGCCCCTTTATGGTGGAGATCACGGCGGCCGCGGCCTGCGCCCTGGGCCAGCCGAAGGCCACGACGGACGGGTCCTCGTCGTGGTTGTCTATGAAGCGCACCGAACGCTTCTGGTAAAGCCTCTCCGCTCGCAGGTGGCCGCGCACCTCGTCGGCCCCCAGCGAGCGCAGGCGGTCGTAGATCACCTTGTCGTAGGTATAGTCGAAGCCGAGCTGCTGCAGGCGCCACTCCAGGCCCCAGTAAACCTCGGCGAGCAGGACGAAATTAGGGTTCTTCTCCTTCACGGCCGTTATCGCCGTCTCCCAGAACTCCTTATCGCTCCGGCGGAAGCCCGAGCGCTCCAGCAGCGGACCCCAGGTCCCTTCGTGTATGTCGTTGAGCGTGAGCATGACCATGTCGCAGCGCACGCCGTCGCACATCTCGGATATCTCGAGCAGGGTCCCGACCATCCGCTCGCGCGTCTCGGGGTGGAAATAGTTGAGCTGGGCGCTGTCGGTCCAAGCGGGGAAGTTGGGGTCGCGCGCGTAGGCGACGTACTCCCTGCCTTCCGGCGTATCCAGTTCGAAGAACCAGTCCGGCCGCGCCCGGTAGTCCTCCGCCGTGCCCTTGACGAAGCAATGCAGGCATTTCCTGAGGAAGGGATTGTCGCGCGAGACGTGGTTGGAGACGAAGTCCAGCAGCAGCTTCATGCCCATGGAGTTGAGCTTTTCCCGCAGGGCCTTGAGCTCCCACTCGAAACCGAGCTCCGGGTTGAGTTTGTATTCGTAAATGGAATAGGGCGAGGCGCCGAGCCGCTCGTCCGTGCCGGCTATGGCGGCCGCCTCTTCGCGCAGAGGCTGGGACTCGCGCGCGATGCGCGCGGATTCCGGGCTGGGAGTCCAGACTCCCATCAGCCAGATCATGTCGAAACCCAGATGCCGGAGAGCCGCCCATTCCTCGTCGGGAACGGTCGATATCGTCATGTCGGGGTGGGAGTGTTTGCGCCTGAGCTCGTTGAGCCAGAGCCGGGCGTTTATCTCTATAAGGTGCGGATTGGCCCTAAGCATCTTCGCCGTCCTTCCGCCCGTACGCGGGGACCAGCCAGGCGCGGGCCAGGGCCAGGGTCATGAAAGACAGGACGATTATCATTACGACGCCTATCGATATGACCCTCTTTATCCAGCCGGTGCCGGCGCGGCCCTCCAGGCCGGCCGCGGAGGCCAGCTCGTAGACCCACCAGCGCGTGCCCGGCACTACGGCGGCCGCCACGAGAAGATCGTCACCCGCGTAGGCCGTAACGGAGCGGGCGGAAGAAAGGCCGCGCGAGGCGGCCCTGTCCACCAGGTTCAGCACGGGCTCGGGCGATTTCATGCCGGGCTTGAGCAGTGAGCGTCCGGCGGAATCGGCTATAGTCTGGCCTCCCGCGTCGAGGAGGGCCGTCACTCCCAGCGAGCCCCTGCCGCCGGCGCGGAAGAAGGCCGCGGCGCGGGCCAGGCTTATGCGGGAGAGGACGGCGCCCCGCAGTTTGCCGTCCTTCTGAAGAGGCTCGGCCAGTACCAGCACGGGCGGCATGTCGTCGAAATACTCCACCGCCCCGGCGGAAGCCCCGGAATCCCTCATCCCGGCGAAGACGCCGCTGGAGGAATAGTCCCGCATCGGGTCCTTAGAGTCCCCGGTGCGGGCCACTTCTTTGCCGGAAGAGTCGAGTATGGAAAATCCCAGGTAGAGCCCGCGGTTCTCCTCCGCTATTTTGGAGAGCCGGCGCTTCTTCTCGTCCCGGGAAGCCGCGGCGAAGGATCTTTCGCGCAGCTTCTCCAGCGGGGCGGAGGCCGCCAGGAGGTGCTCGGCCAGCGAACCGGCTATCAGGCGGGTGCGCAGTTCCATGTAATTGAGCGTGTCGCGCCGCAGGGCGTCGCGGCTGGTGCGCAGAAAATGGGAAGAGAGGACCAGGAACGGGGCAAGGAACATGACCGCGACTACGGCCGTGAACGCCCATTTTGATTTGACTAATGTCATGCTTTACCCCTGCCGCCTATAATAGCAAAAACTCCCCGTGCTATAATAGAGGGGATGCGCGAAATAACACTCGAATTCAGGAAGATAGTGGGGGAAGGCAAGGCCCTGGGCCGCACCGACGGCAAGGTCGTGTTCTGCTACGGCGTGCTGCCGGGCGAGACGGCGCGCGTGCGCGTCAAGCGGGAGAAACGCAACTGGGCCGAGGCCGAACTGCTGGAGGTCATCACCCCCTCCGCCTCCCGCCGCGAGCCGCGCGAGGACCATTACCTGAGCTGCTCGCCCTGGCAGGTCATGGACTACGCCCTGCAGGCCGAAACCAAGAAGGGCCTGATCGAGGACCTTTTCTACCAGACCCTGAAGGAAACCATCAAGCTGGATTTTTTCCGTACCGCCAAGGCCCACTACGGATACCGGACCAAGATAGAGTACAGCTTCACCGAGGCGGACGGGCGGCTGGAGCTGGCCTTCCACAAGCGCGGCTCCTACGGCGAGAAATACGCGCTCAGGTCCGGCTGCGCGCTGATAAGCGACAATACCAACGCCGCGGCCACGGCGATAACCGAAGAGCTGCGCAAAAAAGGAGCCAAGGCCTCCGACCTCAAGTCGCTGATAATACGCGAGTCCAAGGACCCCGAGGGACGCATCGCGGCCCTTTTCGTGAAAAGCCGCGATCTCGACGTCACGGGGCTGACCCTCCCCGCTGGCCTCAACGGCTTCACTGCCGCCTGGTCCAATCCTTTAAGCCCCGTCAGCCAGGCCGACGAGGTCCTCTTCTCGACCGGGGACGACCATATCACCGAGACGCTGCCCGGCGGCGAGTTCTCCTCGCGCGTGAAGCTCTCCTACGGCTTCGACTGTTTCTTCCAGAACAACATGGAGCTCTTCGCCCAGGCCCTCGACGAGATGGGCCGTCACTGTTTCAAGTGCGCCAAGATGGTGGACCTCTACTCCGGCGTGGGCGCGATAGGGCTGTCGCTGCGCCAGTACGCCGACAAGGTCTACGCCGTGGAATCCTCCCCGGCGGCCGTGCGCTACGCCGCGCACAACGCGCTGGAGAACGGCGCCTCCAACTTCGAGGCGGCCTGCGGTCTTTCGGAGAAGACCGGCGACGAGGCGCTGCACGGCGCGGAGATACTGCTGGTGGACCCGCCCCGCGCCGGGCTTCACATCAAGGCGGTAAAATCGATATTGGCCGCGCAGCCGAAAAGGATAATCTACCTTTCCTGCAATCCCATAACGCAGGGACGGGACGCGGCATTCTTCCTTGAAAAGTACAAGCTCTCCGCCTCCGGCGGCTTCGATTTCTACCCCAACACCCCCCACGCCGAGACCATGATGGTCTTCGACCTCAGATGAAGAAGCCCGGGGCGGCCGCGCTCTGGGCCATCCTGGCTTTCGCCGCCGCCTTCGCGGCCTACTCCCCCACGCTGCGCCTCGGTTTCGTCTGGGACGATCACCGGATGATAGAGGAGAACGCGCGCATACGCTCCTGGTCGGCGGATAATATCCGCTCCTGGTTCCGCGGCGACCCCTTCGGCCAGGGGCTGAACTACTACCGCCCGCTTCAGACGGTCTCCAACGCCGCGGATTTCTCCGTGTGGCGGCTCGACCCGGCCGGCTATCACCTGACCAACCTGCTCTTTCACGCCGGCGGGGCCGCGGTTTCGGCGCTGGTACTGTCGGCGGCCGGCTTTCCGGCGGCGGCGGCCGGCGGGGCCGCGCTGCTGCTGGCCTGCCACCCGATGGTGGTCGAACAACTCATCGTAGTCGCGGGGCGCGCCGAGGTGATGGCCTATTTCTTCACCGTGCTTACGGTATGGCTCCTTGCCAGGCCCGGACCCGGTTCTTTCGCCGGGGCGCTGATCTCCTTCGTCCTCGCCATGCTGTCGAAGGAAACCGGCGTCATCGCGCCGCTGCTGGCCCTGTTGCTCTTTTATCATCGCGGCACGCTGCGGCGCGACTGGAAGAAGACCATCCCCCTTCTCCTCCTCATCCCTTTATACCTTGCGCTGCGCCGGCAGGCCCTGGGCGGCATGCCGCTGACGGAACTGGGCGCGGGCGAATTGTTCCTGCGCGCCGCGGCGCGCCTGCCCGCCGATATCTTCCATTATCTCGCCGCGGCCGTCGCGCCGCTGGACCTGCATTCGCACCGGGCGAGACCCGAACCGGCCGCCTGGATGGCGGTTCTCTACGGCCTGGCCCTGGCCGGGGGACTCTTCGCCCTGGCCCGGCGCGGAGGCAGGACGGCGGTATTCCTGGCCGGCTGGTACCTGGTCAATCTCGCGCCCAAAGTCCCGCTGCTGCTGGGCAACGACCTTATGCTGGACCACTGGGTATACGGCGCCAACCTGGCGCTCTTCCTCTGGTTCTCGTCGTGGCTGGCCGGGTCGTTCCC
>JAVVFK010000120.1:0-7068 GCA_032251015.1 Elusimicrobiales bacterium | reverse complement strand
TCGCGGCGGCCCAGGTCGGAAAGTATGGAGCCGCCTTCCATGGGCGCCAGGTCTATCTGCGCGCCGGCGGCGCCGCGGGGAGACAGCCGGTAGATGGAGCGTTCTTCGTCGAGCGGAAAGACGGCCGCGCCCAGCAGGCGGGCCAGGGCGGCGGCCCGGGGCCGGAAGTCCCGGCACGGCGGGACGGCGAAGTCGAGGTCTTTGACGGGGCGGCGCAGCAGCAGGTCGCGCGGCGCGCCGCCGACCAGGTAGGAGGGGCCGAATATCTTCAGGACCCCGGCGGCGGGATCGTGTCTCACGAGAGTTTCATCTTGAGGCGCTTCTCGAGCTCCATGCGTATGAGCTCGCGCTTGAGCACTTTCTGCAGGCTGTTCTTGGGCAGCGACTCCACGAATTCCACGTCGCGGGGGCGCTTGTACCCGTCGAGGTTGGCCTTCATGTACTGGTTGAGCTCGGTCCGCTCGAGCTTCTCGCCGGGCTTGGTCACGCAGAAGCACTTGATGGTCTCGTTGCCGAATTCGTCCGGGATGCCGATTACGGCGGCGTCCTGCACCTTGGGATGGTGGCAGATGACCTGCTCCACCTGGGCCGGGAAGACCTTCAGTCCTTTAACTATGATCATGTCCTTCTTGCGGTCTCGGATGAAGATGAAGCCTTCCTGGTCCACCACGCCGATGTCGCCGGTGCGCAGCCAGCCGTCATTAGTGAACAGGGCCTTGGTGGCGTCTTCGTTGGCGTGATAGCCGCGCGTCACGTTGGGGCCGTGCACGCAGATCTCCCCCTCCTCGCCGCAGGAGACCTCCCGGCCCTGCTCGTCGATTATCCTGACTCTGACCCCCGGGATGGGGCGCCCGACCGAGCCGTGCTTGCGGGCTTTGGGCAGGTTTATGGAGACCACGGGGCTGGTCTCGGTGAGGCCGTAGCCCTCCAGTATCGGTATGCCGAAGGCTTCCTCGAAGAGGTTCTTCACACTGTGCGTGAGCGGCGCGGCCCCGGAGAGGCAGTAGCGGACGCGGCGGAAGGCCCAGTACTTGAGGAAGAACTTCTTGAGGCCCTTGGCCTCCTTGGCGAGCACGCCGTATATCTGCGGGACGGCTATCATGATGGTGACGCCTTCCCTGCCCATGGCCTGCAGCCAGGGCTTGGGCGGCGTGAGGCTGCGCACTATGAGGGTCTTGGCTCCTATCAGCAGCGGGGTCACCACGTTGCCGGTCCAGGCGAAGGTGTGGAACATGGGCAGCAGGCACATGAAGACGTCCTTCTTCACGGGCTGCAGACCGTCGATGGCGGCCTTCGCGTTCTCGATCTGGTTGTGATGGGAGAGCAGGACGCCCTTGGGATTGCCGGTGGTCCCCGAAGTATAGAGTATCGATATTATGTCGTGCTCGTCGGCCCAGGGCTTCTGGGTCTGCGGATGGTAATGGGCCTTCTTGAGACGCTGCCAGAAATCCTCGACGCCGTCGAGGCCGGTGAAATCCGCCGAGAGGACGAACGTCATCTCCGGGAGCCGCGGCCTCACGCGCAGGTAATTCTTCGTGAACTCCTTCTCCGTGACGACGCCTTTTGCCCGGCAGTTGTCAAGAATAAAGAAAAGCTCTTCTTCCTTCGAGATCATGAAATTTATCGGCACGGCCACCGCGCCCAGCTTGGCCAGGGCGTAGTAGGAGACGACGAACTCGACCGAGTTGCGCAGGGCTATCGCCACCCGGTCGCCCTTGCGCACGCCGAACTGCCAGAACATGTCCGCCGCCCTGTCTGTGGAATAAAGAAGTTCGTGGTAGGTGGTGCGTTTGTCGCCGGTTATGAAGGCCGTGTTCTCGGGCTCCTGCGAGGCGACGCGGGCCAGGCCGGAGTAAAGGTCCTTGAAGTGGGTGTTCATAGGTGAATTATTATATCAAAGGAGGCGGCCGGGTGTGGTAGAATATTGTCCTGTATAACGGAGGGAAGGGCTATGAAAACAGATTGGCATCTTAAGACTGCGGAAGAGACTCTCGCGGGACTGGAAAGTTCGTCCGCCGGGCTGTCCGCCGCCGAAGCGGAGAAGAGGCTGGCCGAGTACGGCCCCAACGCGCTGCCCGAGAAAGAAGGCGCCGGGCCGCTGAAGATATTTCTGTCGCAGTTCGGCAGCCCGCTCAACTGGATACTGCTGGCCGCGGCTCTGCTGAGCCTTTTCATGAAAGAGGTCGCCGACGCCGGGGTGATCGCTTTCATCGTGCTGGTCAACGCCGTCATAGGCTTCTACCAGGAGTACAAGGCCGAGCAGTCCGTGCGCGCGCTCAAGAAGATGGTGGTCTCCTCCGCGCGGGTCGTACGCGGCGGTTCCGAATCCTCGATAAAGGCGGCCGACCTGGTCCCCGGCGACGTGATACTCCTTTCCTCCGGCGACAAGGTCCCGGCCGACGCAAGGCTCCTGGAGGCCAATAGTCTCCGGGTCGACGAGGCCATGCTCACCGGCGAATCGGTGGCCGTCTCCAAGGACGCCGGGGCGAAGCCCGGGGAGAAGGCCCAGATAGGCGACAGGCTCAACGTGCTCTACATGGCCACCTCCGTGGTCTCGGGGCGGGCTAAGGCCGTGGTCACCGGCACCGGCACGTCGACGGAGATAGGCGCCATAGCCGGCCTGATGCAGGGCACGCTCACGGCCGTCACGCCGCTGCAGAAGAAACTGGAGAAATTCACCAAGATCCTGGGACTGGCGCTTCTCGGGGTCGGCGCGGTCATACTGACGCTCGGCGTGACCCGCGGAGAATCCCTCAAGACGATGATCATGACGGTCATAGCCGTGGTGGTCGCCGCCATACCGGAAGGCCTGCCGATCGTGGTCACCATAGCCATGGCCATAGGCGTTACGCGAATGGTCCGCCGCGGCGCGATAATACGGAAGCTGCCGGCGGTGGAGACGCTGGGCAGCACCACGGTCATCTGCTCCGACAAGACGGGCACGCTGACCAGGAACGAGATGACGGTGAGATCGGTTTACGACGGGGGCGAGCTCTACCAGGTCTCGGGCACCGGGTATTCGCCAGAGGGCGAGATCTTCTGCGGCAAGGAGGCGTGCGAAGAAGGCGGGAGAGAGAAACTGGAACGGGTGCTGCGCGCCGGCCTGCTCTGCAACGAGTCTTCGGTATACCGCGACGGCGAGACCTGGAAGGTCACCGGCGACCCCACCGAGGCCGCGCTGATAGTGGCCGCCGCCAAGGGCGGCCTTAAGGCGGACGAAGAAAAGAAGAATTACCCGCAGGCGGACATACTGCCTTTCGAGTCCGAGTACGGCTACATGGCCACGCTGCACCGGGCCGGCTCCGGAAGCCTTCTGTTCGTGAAGGGCGCGCCCGAGTTCGTCTCCGATATGTGCTCCCTGGGAGGCGAGGAGAAGCGCGTCGTGATGGACGCCGCGGAGGACCTGGCCTCCTCCGGCATGCGGGTGCTGATGACGGCCCAGAAGGCCCTGCCCGGCGGCGCGGGCCTGAAGCGCGAGGAACTCAGGGACCTGGATTTCACGGGGCTGCAGGGAATGATAGACCCGGCCCGCCCCGAGGCCATGGAGGCGATAGGCAACTGCCGCAAGGCCGGCATACGGGCCGTCATGATAACCGGCGACCACGCCGTGACGGCCCAGGCCATAGGCCGCGAACTGGGCATAGGCGGCGAGAACCCCAGGGTGATGACCGGGCGCGAGCTCTCCACGATGAGCGACGAAGAGCTTTACGAGGCGGTGAAGGACGTTTCCATCTACGCCCGCGTTGCGCCCGAGCACAAACTGCGCATAGTCACCCAGTTGATGAAGCGCGGCGAGATAGCCGCCGTGACCGGCGACGGCGTCAACGACGCCCCGGCGCTCAAGGCGGCCCATATCGGCGCCGCGATGGGCATCACCGGCACCGACGTGGCCAAGGAAGCGGCGGACATGATAGTCACCGACGACAACTTCGCCAGCATCTACAACGCCGTCGTGGAAGGGCGCGTCGTGTTCGACAATATCCGCAAGGCCGTGTTCTTCCTGATCCCGACGGGCCTCTCGGCCGTGCTGGCGATATTCGTGACGATGTTCTCGGGCCTGCCGCTGCCCTTCACCGCGATACAACTGCTCTGGATAAACGTGGTCACCAACAGCCTGCAGGATCTGGCCCTGGCCTTCGAGCCGGCGGAACCGTCGGTTTACGAGCGTCCGCCCAACGACCCGAAGGAGGGCATCCTTTCCAGGCTGATGGTGCAGCGCACGCTGATCGTCGGCACGGTGATAGCCCTTGGCGTGCTCTACAACTTCAAGCTGGCGATAGCCGAGGGGTTCTCGGTGGAGGAATGCCGCACGGTGGCCATGACCACCATGGTATTCTTCCAGTTCTTCCAGCTCTGGAACTCGCGGTCGGAGACCCGTTCTATATTCAGGATAAGTCCGCTCTCCAACCCGTTCCTGGCCTTCAGTATGCTGGCCGCGCTGGTGGCCCAGATACTGGTCATCTACGAGCCCAATATGCAGAAGCTGTTCCAGACCACCGCCCTGAGCGAGCCGCAGTGGATACGGATAATACTCACCGCCTCCACGGTAATAATGGTGGTGGAACTGGATAAGTGGCTGCGCGGCCGCAAGGCCTCCGTGTAAAAAAGCCGCGCCGGGGGGCGCGGCTTCCGCTGTACCGTGGGGACGTTGTTTAGTTGTTTAGTTTTCGGGTAAAACTAAACAACTAAACAACGTCCCCTTAAGAATCCTTCATTTTCTCGTAGAGGGCCTCGAACTGGGGGACCAGGCGGGAGAAGGCCTCGAGCACCTTCGGGTCGAAATGGTCCGGCATCAGGCGGCCGTCGCCCTCGAGCAGGGTCTTCACCGCGCCGGCGTGGTCGTAATTGGGCTTGTAGACGCGCGAGGCGCGCAGCGCGTCGTAGCAGTCGGCCACCGCGGAGATGCGCGCCTCAAGCGGTATCGCCTCGCCCTTTACGCCGTTCGGGTAACCCGTGCCGTCCCATCTTTCGTGATGATAGAGGGCTATCTTCCTTCCCATCTCGAGGTGGGGATGGTCGCCGATTATCATGGCGCCGAAAGTCGGGTGCTTGCGCATTTCGGCCATCTCGGCGTCGTCGAGCTTTCCCGGCTTCTTGAGTATGTGGCTGGGGATGTGGACCTTGCCCACGTCGTGCAGGGTGGCCTGCGAGCGTATGTCCTCTATGAACTTCTCCGACTGCCCCAGTTCCCGGGCCAGCAGGGCGGCGAACTCGCCCACGCGCAGGATGTGGTTGCCGGTGTCCACGTCGTTGGCTTCGGCGGCGCGGGCCAGCGCGTGGATGACGTAATTGAAGGCGTCCTCGAACTCGGTGGCGCGCAGGATGTTCTTCACGCGCAGCAGCAGTTCGGGCAGGTCGATCGGCTTGGGCAGGAACTCCTCGGCCCCGGCCTCCATGCCTTTCATCTTGTTCTCCTTCGAATCGAGGGAGGTTATCATGATGACCGGGATATGGCTGGTCTCCGGCCTGGATTTGACGGCCTTGCAGACTTCGTGGCCGTTCATTATCGGCATGTTGATGTCGAGGAGGACCAGGTCTATGTTCTTCTGGGCGATGATCTCCATCGCCCGCCGGCCGTCCTGGGCGGTGAAGACCTCGAAACCGTTGGGGGTCAGCAGACTCTCGAGCAGGTCGAGGTTGAAGTCCTCGTCGTCGACGCAAAGTATTCTGTGGGCCCGGTTCACTCTCCCCTCCCCCTCAATAGACTCTCGCCCAGATAGCCTTGAGATATTCCCCCTCGGGGTAGTCGGCCGCGACGGGATGGTCGGAGCCCGCGCCGGACTTCTTGAATATCTGCAGGCGCTTGCCCGAGGAGGCCGCCGCCGCGCGCACGACCTGCGAGAACTCCTGCATCGAGACCATGCCGCTGCACGAGCAGGTGACGAACACCGCTCCCTCGTCGGCCAGCGCCATCGCGAGGCGGTTGAAATCCTTGTACTTGTAGAGCCCCTTCTCCTTCTCCTCGCGCGACGAAACGACCTTGTAGGGGTCCAGCACCACCAGGCCGAACTTTCTTTTATTGGCCTGCATCTGGCGCAGGTAGGCGAAGGCGTCGACGCAGACCGAGTCCACTTTGACCTTGTTGATATTGGCGTTGCGCTTGCACTGGGCCGAGGCCTCGGGGTCGAGCTCGACGCAGGTCGCGTCCTTCGCTCCGCCGAGTTTGGCGGCGTATATGCCGAAGCCGCCGGTATAGGCGCAGAGGTCCACCACGCTCCTGCCCCGGGCCAGGGCGGAGGCCAGCAGGCGGTTCTCGCGCTGGTCGCAGAAGAAGCCGGTCTTGTAGCCGCCCGAGGGCGTCACCTCGAACATGACGCCGTTCTCCTTTATGCGCACCCTGGGGCGCGTGGCCTCGGGCTGCAGCTCGAAACCTTCCATCTCCTGCGTGAAGGAGGTGGCGCGGTGATGGAAGACGGCGTCCGGGTAATGGAGGCGGAAGGCTTTTTCTATGGAGGCGGCCATCTTGAACATGCCCAGCGAGTAGAACTCCAGCACCAGGTGGTTCCCGTAGATGTCGGCGGTAAGTCCGGGCAGGCCGTCTCCGTAATCGTGGACCAGGCGGCAGGCGTCGGTGGTCTCCGGGAGCCGCAGCACTTCGCGGCGGAATTCGACGGCCCGGCCCACGCGCGCGGCCAGCCAGTCGTCGATATCGAAGGCTTCGGGGTTATCCCGGGTGAAGATGCGCAGGGCTATCTGGCTGCGCGGGTTGAAGAGGCCCACGCCGTAGGGCTGGCCGTTGCGGTCGTAGACGGCCGCGAGGTCGCCGGGCCGCAGTTCGCGGTCGGCGGCCTCTATCATGCGGCGGAAGGCGTTGGGACCCGCGGGCGCGCTGGACAATTTTACTCTCGGCAGCTTCATCGGACCTCAATATTAGCAAATGACGAAACGCAATAGGGAGAACAATGACGGGCGCCGGCGGGTCCCCACCACGAAAAGCATTTCAGTCTCCCTCGCCGGGCCTTCTCTCCGCCACGGGTTCGGCTTTCCGGAATGCACCCGGCGCTTCGCTCGGCCGGGCACGAACTCGGCCTGCGCGCATAGCGCGCTAGGCCTCAGACATTCATGCCC
>JAVVFK010000011.1:0-22605 GCA_032251015.1 Elusimicrobiales bacterium | reverse complement strand
CAAACAAGACAGGTTTTTTAACACCATTTCCCCTATGAAAACCGCCATATTTTACGCACAGCAAACCCTGAAGACCCAAAAGAAGTAGGGATATATTTTTTGTTTTAAAAATGATAATGATTATCGTAATCATATCATAAAGAGAAAAAAGGAGACGAACTACAGCATGAAAGAGAACACGAAAAGCGGTATCATAGCGGCCTCGCTGGCCGCGTTCGTGATGACGGCGGCGGCCGGACCGGCGAAAGCCGACCCGCGGACCTTCGCCTGGACCTACGAGTACATGACGATGCACGAAGGAAAGGCCGAGGTGGAGGTCTATTCCACCGCCGAGGTGGCCGACACTTCGGTGCGGGAGAACTCCTCCTGGAAACACCAGGTGGAATTGGAGTACGGTCTGACCGACAGGACGGACCTGGCGCTCTACCAGATGTTCAGCCAGACCAACACTGCGGCGACGAAGACGTTCCGCTACGACGGCATGAAGCTGCGCGCGCGGCACCGCCTGGGCGAGAAGGGCGAACTGCCGCTGGACACGCTGCTCTACGCCGAATACAAGCGCGGTACGGACCTTTCGGCTCAGGGCTCGCTGGAAGCCAAACTGATACTGGCCAAGGACATCGGCCGCTTCACCCTGGCCTATAACCAGCAGGTCGAGTTCCCCCTCGAGAAGTCCTCGGGCGCGGCGCATCTTTTCTACGCGGCCGCCGGCTGGAAAGCTTCCCCGGTCTTCCGCCTGTCGCTCGAAGGCAAGGGCGTCTACCGGACCGGCGAGGCCTACCTCGGTCCCACCGTGCATTTTCGGGCGAGGGATATGAAGGTCTGGGCCAATATCGGCCAGTTGTACGGGCTCAACGGCGACAGCAAGGATTCGCAGACCCGTCTTCTCCTGGGTGTGCCTTTCTGACGCCGCGGACGATGCCGATATCGAAGGAGGACTTGTATGACTACAGACATGTTCGAGACGGTTTTTTCTGTCGGAGGGATGTCCTGCTGCTCCTGCGCCTCCCGTGTGCGCGGGATACTGACCGGCAGGTCCGGTGTGGAAGGGGTAGATGTGAATCTCGGCGCGGGCGAAGTGTCGGTACGGCGCCGTCCCGGCGGAGACCCGCCGGAGGCGCTGGCGGCGGCGATATCCGCCGCCGGATACTGCGTAAGCGTGACCGCGGACGGTCCCGCCAGGTAAGCGCGTAATGAACTACCTGCTGGACCTTTATGTGCTTCACCTGATAGGGCTGCTGGCGGCGCTTTCCCTGGCGACGGAGGCTGTCGGGCGCCGGGGAGGTTCCGTCGCGCGCCTGAGGCTGGCCTGGAACTGGTTCCTGCTCGTCTCCCTCGCGGTCTGCGCGCTGACCGGCTTCGGACTTTTCGTTCCGATGGAGAAAGAAACTTCGCGGTTGATATTCCGGCTGCATCTCTGGACCGGGGCCGCCTGCGCCTGGGCCGGGTTTTACCACGCGGCGCTTAGAGCCCGCGCCATGCTTCCGGCCCGGCCGCGCGGCCGGAAATAAACCAGGTACTCTTCCCATGCTATGCCGCATTCGGGTTCCGTCATATTCTCTCCCGTTATAAGGGGAGTTTCCTGAGCCTCAGCGAATTGACGACCACCGATACGGAACTGAAGCTCATTGCCGCCGCGGCTATCATAGGGGACAGCAGTATCCCGAAGAAAGGATACAGAAGGCCTGCGGCGACCGGTATACCGGCGGAGTTATAAATAAAGGCGAAAAACAGGTTCTGTCTTATGTTCTTCATGACCGCCCGGCTCAGCTTCCGCGCCCTGACTATGCCTCGCAGGTCGCCCTTTATCAGGGTTACGCCTGCGCTTTCCATGGCCACGTCGGTGCCGGTCCCCATGGCTATTCCCACCTGCGCCTGAGCCAGGGCCGGGGCGTCGTTTATTCCGTCGCCGGCCATGGCGACTACACGCCCTTCGGCCTGCAGTCGTTTAACTGCCTCGGCTTTCTGCTCCGGCAGGACTTCCGCCTCCACCCGGTCTATGCCCAGTTTAGCCGCCACGGCCATGGCCGTAGCCTCATTATCGCCGGTGATCATGATCACTTGAATGCCTTCGGCGTGCAGTTCTCTTACGGCTTCCGGGGTTGAATCTTTCACCGGGTCGGCTACGGCTATAAGTCCGGCCGCCCTTCCGTCCACCGCCACCAGCATGACCGTTTCTCCGGCGGTACGCCGGGTATCGGCGCGCTGCGGCAGAGCGCCGGCTCTTATGGCGAGGCTTTCCAGAAGTTTCAGGCTGCCCACGGCTATCTTGCGCCCGTCAACCGTACCCGTAACCCCCTTGCCGGTGACGGACTGGAAATTGCCGGGCTTCATAAGTTCAAGAGCCTTCTCCCCGGCCCCGCGGACCAGCGCTTCCGCCAGCGGGTGTTCGCTCGCGCGCTCGAGGCTGGCGGCCAGGCGCAGTACTTCTTCACCGGTAAAACCCTCTTCGGCTTCCACCGCGGCCAGCCTGGGTTTGCCCTCGGTGAGCGTCCCGGTCTTATCCACCACCAGGGCATCGATTTTTTCCATAAGTTCAAGGGCCTCGGCGTTCTTTACCAATACGCCGGCAGTGGCTCCCCGCCCGGTCCCCACCATTATGGAAATAGGGGTGGCCAGCCCCAGCGCGCAGGGGCAGGCGATTATAAGGACGGCCACGGCGTTAACTACGGCGTGCGCCAGTTTAGGCTCCGGTCCCCAGCCCCACCAGGCCGCGAACGTTATGGCGGCGGTGGCCACCACCGCCGGCACGAAATAGCCGGATACCGTGTCGGCCAGCCTCTGTATAGGCGCACGCGAGCGCTGCGCCGCGGCCACCATGTCGACTATCCGCGCCAGCAAAGTGTCGGCCCCCACTTTTTCCGCGCGCATCAGCAGGCTGCCGGTGCCGTTTACCGTAGCGCCGATAAGTTTTTCCCCGGTCTCCTTCACTACGGGCAGCGGTTCGCCGGTGACCATAGCTTCGTCCACCGCGCTTTTGCCCTCCGTAACCACGCCGTCCACCGGGATCTTCTCGCCGGGTCTTACCCGCAGGGTATCACCCGCCTGCACCTTCTCCAGCGGGATATCCTCCTCTTCCCCCCCGGCGCGCACTATGCGCGCGGTATTTGGCGCGAGGCCTAACAGCAGTTTGATGGCCGCGTTGGTGCGGGAGCGGGCGCGCAGTTCAAGCACCTGCCCGAGCAGTACCAGCGCCGTGATGACGGCCGCCGCCTCGAAATACACATTCACAAGGCCGCCTTCCATCCGCATCCTGGCCGGGAAAGCATGCGGGAACAGCAGGGCGGCCATGCTGTAGAGCCAGGCCACAGATACGCCCAGCGCGATAAGCGTGAACATGTTGAGATTCCATGTCCGGACGGAGCTCCAGCCTCTCACGAAAAAAGGCCAGCCGCACCACAATACTACCGGCGTGGCCAGCGCGAATTCGATCCATTGCACAGCCTTCATGGAAAGCCCCGCCGGAAGCCATGCCCTCATCAGATCGGCCGTCATCGCCAGAACAAAGAGCGGCGCGGCCAGAACGACGCTTATCCGGAAGCGGCGGCTCATGTCGGCGAGTTCGGGATTCTCCTCTTCGGCCTGCGCCGTGACCGATTCAAGCGCCATCCCGCATTTTGGGCAGGCGCCGGGATGGTCCTGTATAACTTCAGGATGCATGGGACAGGTATAACTGGTCCCGGTCCTGGCTGCCGGTACGCCGGCCGTTTCCAGCGCCATGCCGCACTTGGGGCAGGCGCCCGGATGTTCCTGCCGCACCTCCGGGTGCATCGGGCAGGTGTAGAGCTGACCGGCCAGGGTCCTGTGGGCACCGGCATGAGGTTTGCCGCAATATTTCGCCGGTTTCAGGTCGAATTTTTCCTTGCAGTGCGAGGAACAGAAAAAATAGGTCCGGCCGCCGTATACCGCGGTTGCGGCCGCCTTATTCTCGTCCACTGCCATGCCGCAAACCGGATCTTTGGCCATTTTACATTCCTTATAATCCGCAGTCATTAAGCGTGTCCGGACATTCCGGCCACGCGCCCTGGGGCTCCACGAAGACGCTCATCGCGCCGCCGCAGACGTCGCCGCCTTTCGTTCCCAGGTCGTCGGTCAGGTCCACTTCCAGAAGTTCAGGCTTCTTCGTGGATAAGAGGCAGCGCAGGGCGGCGCTCCTGGCCCGCTTCTCCCCGCAGCCGCCGCCCACCGAGCCCCATGAAGTACCGTCGGCGCAGACTATCATCTTGGCGCCGGGGCCGCGGGGCGTGGAGCCCCTGGCATCCACTATGGTCACCAGGCAGCAGGGCGTACCGGCGGACTTAAGTTCCGCGAGCTTTCTAAAGATCATCAGATCGGTCATACGGCGTCCCTCAGCGCCCGGGCGGCCGGGGCTCCCCTTCTGCGGATGCAGACCAGTTCCGCCGCTATGGACAGTGCTATCTCCTCCGGGGACTCCCCGCCTATAGGGACTCCGATCGGGGTGAACACGTCGGCCAGGCGCGTCGGCGGTAGGCCCTTCTTTTCCAGGGTTTTGAGGACGAAGCCGACCCTGCGCCGGCTGCCTATCATTCCCGCGTAAGCCGTATCCTTGCGAAGTATCTCTTCCAGGCATTCGGCGTCATGCTCGTGACCGCGCGTTATTACTACGGCGTAAACGGCGCGTCCCGGACGCATCGCACGGAGTTCCGTCCTGAAATCGCCGGCGATAACTTCGCAGCCCGGAAAGCGTTCCCGGGAGGCGAAATCCGGACGGTCGTCCAGCACCGTGACGTCGAAGCCCGCCGTCGCCGCGAACCGGGCCAGCGGAACGGCTATGTGACCGGCCCCGCAGATAAGGAGGCGGGCGGCGGGCCGGAGGGCGTCGAAGAATACCAGTACGCCGGGAGCGGTCTCGGCCGTATGGCTCCGCTCCCGCGCCAGGGCCTCCAGCGCCGGCGCGCGCAGCGCGGCCTTTGCGTCGTCCGGCCAGCCTTCGGCCCCGACGGCGCCGCCGGCGGTGATCACCGCTCGGGCTCCGGCCGCCAGATCGGACCGGACCGACGAGACCACCGTGGCGGCGCAGAAGGCCTCGCCCGCCTCCAGCAGTTCTATTATCCGTTCCGCGCCTCTCATTTTATTCAGCGCTTTTTGCCGGGATTCGCCGGCTGCTTCCTCTCTTTCATGTCCATGCCGCATTTGGGACATTTTTCCGGTTTGTCGGATTCGGCGCAGCCCATGGGGCAGACGTATTTCCTGTGGGCCTTCTCCTGCTTCTTCTCAGCCTTCTTCTCTACCAGGGTCATGCCGCACTTGGGGCATTTCCCCGGTTTGTCCCCCTCGTAATCCCCCATGGGGCAGACGTATTTCTTTGCCGCGGCCTTTTCCTTCACGGCGTATTTTTCAGGGGCCTTCTTGAAGGACTTATCGCAGCCGGGGCAGCAGAAGTAGTATTTCTTCCCCTTATACGACATGGAGACGGTGTCCTTGGCTATCCTGAGCTTTTCCCCGGTCACCGGGCAGACCGCGCTCTTGCCTATCTCCGCCTTGGTCACCTTCCTGTAGGCGGCCTCCGCTTTTTTCGCGGCGGCGGGCTTCTTCTTCGCTGCGGCCGGGCGGTTGTTCCCGGAATGCCCTTCATGGCAGTTGCTGGCGAACGCGGGCGCGGACGCCAGCAACGGTACCAGCGCCATCATCATTATCGCTTTCTTCATAAGTTCCTCCTTGTAGGACTATCCTGAGTGGTTCATTCCCGGCGGCGGTCTCCGCCGCTCTCCCGCTTTCCGTAAAGCTCCTCTCCGGGACAGCACAACCGCTCTTTATCCGCGGCCGCGCGGCCGCAGCCGGGGCAGATATATTTCGCGTTACGGGCGGCTTCCTTCATTTCCTCGAACATTTCCTTTTTGCCGGCCATCTCGCACATATGGGCCTTCTTTTTCGCTTCCATGTCTTTCTCCTAATATCTCGTCATCGTCCTGTCTATCCGCTCCGCCCAGGCGTCCAGACCGCCCTTGAGCACGCGGACCCTTTCAAAACCCCTGGACTTCAGCGCCTTCCAGGCGGCGGCGGATTTGCTCTGTCCTTTGCAATAGAGAACGATATCCTCTTCCGCCCGCAGTCCCGCGCCGTCAATGAGCACCAGCTCATGGTCGGCCCTCTCGTCGCCGGGAATATGCGCCAAGTCGTGTTCCCAGCCGTACCGCAGGTCGATCAGCCGCGGGGGAGAAGCCGAATCCATGGCGCTTTTGAGCTCCTCCGCCGCGATATAGTCCGGGGTCACGGACCGGAGAAATTCCCGGTCGGCCGAAGCTTTGCCGCCGCAGACGGGACAGTCGGGCCGGCGCGGCAGTTCCGCGGCGTGGAAGCCTCCCAGCCGGAAGTCCAGCATCACGAACCTGTCCCTGAGCGCTTCGAAACCCACTATCAGTTTCAATACCTCCAGCGCCTGCATGGAGGCGACGGCGCCGGCCGCCGGCCCCATGACGCCGGCTTCGGCGCAGGCCTGCGGTTCAGCCTCCTCCTCCAGGTCCGGCGAAAGACAGCCCAGGCAGGCGCCGCGGCCCGGCGAGAACACGGCCAGCTGGCCCTCCAGCTGGTAGACGGCCGCGTGCACATAGGTCTTTCCAAGCTCCAGGCAGGCCCGGTTTATGGCCGCCCGCGCGGTGAAATTGTCCGTGCAGTCGGCGACGAGGTCGTAGCCGGCCAGGGCGGCCGTCATGTTCTCCGGAGTGAGCATCCCTTCCCGCGCGCTCACCTTCACGCCGGGGTTTATCTCCGCCAGCCGCCGCGCGGCCAGTTCCGTCTTGAGCCCGCCGACGTCGCCGGTGCCGTAGATGAACTGCCTGTGCAGGTTGGACAGCTCGACGGGACCGAAGTCGAAGACGCCCAGTTCGCCGACGCCGGCGCCGGCCAGGTAAGCCATTACGATGTTCCCCAGTCCGCCCGCCCCGATCACGGCGACACTGGCGGCCTTAAGTTTCTCCTGGCCCTCCGGGCCCACTCCCGGTATCACCAGCTGGCGGGAGTAGCGTATAAGTTCTTCCCTGGACAAAGTCATATTATTTCAAAGCCCGCGTCAGGTCCTCCAGCAGGTCTCCGGAATTCTCTATGCCGGCCGACAGCCGCACCAGCCCGGCCGTGATGCCGCGGGCGAGCCGGTCCCTCTCCGGGATGGCCGCGTGCGTCATCGCCGCCGGATAGCAGGCGAGCGACTCCACCCCGCCCAGGCTCTCGGCCAGCGTGAAGACCTTCAGCTTTTTCAGGAACTTTTCCGCGGCCGGCTTCCCCCCTTTCAGCTCGAGGCTGACCATGCCGCCGTAGCCGTCCATCTGCGCTCCGGCCAGCGCGTGGGCCGGGTGGTTTTCCAGGCCGGGATAATAGACTTTAGAAACGCGCGGGTGGCGGGACAGGGAAACCGCTATCTCGAAGGCGTTGGCCTCGTGCGCCTTCATCCGCACGGAGAGGGTCTTTATCCCGCGCAGCGTCAGCCAGGCGTCCCACGGGCCGGGCACGGCGCCGGCGGCGTTCTGGTAGAATTTCACGGCCTCGAAGACGGCCTTGTCCTTGATGGCCAGCAGCCCGCCTATCACGTCGCTGTGGCCTCCGAGGTACTTGGTGGAGCTGTGCACCACTATGTCCGCTCCCAGCTCGACGGGCCGCTGGAAATACGGCGTGGCGAACGTGTTGTCCACGGCGAGCAGCGCTTTTCCTTTATGCGCTATTTCGGCCACCGCCGCGATGTCTGTAATATTCAGAAGCGGGTTGGTGGGCGTCTCGGCCCAGACCAGCCGGGTATTGCGGCGCATGGCTTTCTTGAAAGAGGCGGGATTTTCTGAATCGGCGTAGGAGATGTCCAGCCCCCATTGGCGGAACACCTTCTCGAATAGCCGGTAGGTGCCGCCGTAGAGATCGTCCCCGGCTACTACATGGTCGCCTTTCCTGAGCAGGCCGCCCGGCACCGCCGTTTCGGCCGCGAGGCCCGAGGCGAAAGCCAGGCCGTACTTCGTCCCCTCCAGCGCGGCTATGCAGTCCTCGAGGGCTTTCCTCGTCGGGTTGCCGGTGCGGGAATATTCCCAGCCGCGGTCGCGGCCTATCCCGTCCTGCTTGTAGGTCGAGGTCTGGTATACCGGCACGTTCACCGAACCGGTCTGTTCGTCCGCCGCCTGCCCGGCG
Source organism: Elusimicrobiales bacterium (assembly GCA_032251015.1). GTDB lineage: Bacteria > Elusimicrobiota > Elusimicrobia > Elusimicrobiales > UBA9959 > UBA2231. Next base: position 14,478 of record JAVVFK010000011.1, on the reverse strand, counting down.
TGTATCAGCGCCGTCTCGAATTTCATATCGCGGTCTCCCTGGGCAGGCCCCGGGAGGCCAGCCATTCGTCGTCGTACATCTTGGACAGGTACTTGTTGCCGGTGTCGCAGACGAAGGTCGCTACGCGCCCGGGCGCGGACCTTTCGCGGCAGTAGCGCAGCGCCGCGGCCAGCAGGGTGCCGGAGGACGATCCCGCCAGCACGCCCTCCGCCCGCAGCAGTTCGCGGGCGGCGGAGAAACTTTCCGTGTCGCCTACGGTGTAGGCTTTCGTCACGCGCGACAGGTCGGCTATCGGGGGAACGAAGTCCTCGCCTATGCCTTCCACCAGCCAGGACCCGGCCTTGCCCGGCGTCCTGTCCCTGACATAGCCGGCCAGCACGGATCCCGCCGGGTCGGCCAGCACGAATTCCGTCTCCGGCGAGACGCGCGCGAAATAGCGGGACAGCCCGGTCAGGGTGCCGCCCGAGCCCACGCCGCACACTATGGCGTCCACCTCGTGCCCCATCTGCTCCCAGATCTCGGGGGCGGTCGTTCTCTCGTGCGCGGCCGGGTTGGCCGGATTGTTGAACTGGTCGATATAAAAACCGTCCGGAGTTTCCCGGGCTATACGTTCCGCCATCTCCTGGTAGTATTCCGGATGCCCTTTCTCCACGTCGGAGCGCGTCATCACGATCCTGGCCCCCAGCGCGCGCAGGTGCGCTATCTTCTCCCGGCTCATCTTGTCCGGGATGACGAGGATAAGCTTGTAGCCCTTCCGCGCGGCCGCCAGCGCCAGGCCCAGGCCGGTGTTGCCGGCGGTAGCCTCGACCAGCGTGGAGCCGGGCCGGATCTTCCCCTCCTCCTCGGCGGCGGCGATCATCGCAAGCCCGATGCGGTCCTTGATGGAACCGCCGGGATTCTGACATTCCAGTTTCAGGAAGAGCTCGCATTTGCCGGTGTCCAGTCCGCTTACCTTCAGCAGGGGAGTGTTCCCGATAAGTTCCAGCACGGTTTCAGTCGTTTTCATAATTAGTCCCGCCCCGCCCGCCGCCCCGGAGAGGTCATCTGATCACTTCCTTCGTCTCTCCGCAGGTCGGCATCGCGTCGCCGAAATACGGGTTCTTTATCTCTTTCTCCAGGCTGAGCCAGTCCGCGCCCTTATTCCCGTCGGCCATGGGACAATATTGCAGGTACAGGGGTTTGTCGTAAGGCTTGAACGCCCTGGTCAGGCCGATCATCGCCCCGGACGCTTCCTGGAACGCCTTTCGCACTTCTTCTATCGTCTTATAGTGGGGAACATGCCGCAGGGCGCCTGTCAGGGCGCCGCTGTACTTCATCCAGGCGTTATGCGATTCGCCGGTAAAAACGGACATGTTTATCTTAGCGAGGTCCGCCCGCATCTTCCCCGCCGCTTCCTGCGCCGCCGCCAGGTCGTCGGCCGCCAGGGCGTTCTTGAAGTCCAGGTACCCGGCGTAGAGGGGCCGCAGGGCGGTCCTGGCCTCCCGGCTTATGGCCGCGGCCTTGGGCGCCGGCCGGGGAAGTTCCATCGCGGGCGCGGCGTCCCTCGCGCCGCCGTGATCGTGCCCCGTCATGGCGGGCCCGCCGGCCTGGTTCATCATGCTGGGCTTGCCCGCCAGCTGGGCGGCCGCGTCTATGCTGAACGTCCCGTGCACCGCTATCTCCTCGCCCTTGCGCAGGCCTTTTTCTATGACGAAACTTTCCCCCAGCGCCGGGCCCAGCGTCACTTCGCGCATAACGAACTCGACGCCTTTTTCCGAACTGTTTTTCACGTAGACCACCGAACGCTTCCCGGTCCACATGACGGCGGTCTTTGGCACGACCAGCCTGGAGGACTTGCCGGGCAGGGTGGCCTCCACCGTGCCCGAAGCGAACATTTCCGGCTTGAGTTTCGCCCCGCGGTTGACCGCTTCCACCCGGGCCTTGGCCACCCGTGTTCCGGGGTCCAGCACCGGGTCGATGTAAGAAACGGTCCCCTTGAACGTCTCGCCGGGAAGGGAGGCGATGGTAAAGGTTATCCTGTCCCCCTTTTTGATCCAGGCCAGGTCCGACTCGTAGACGTCGAAGAGCACCCATACCGTGGACAGGTCGGCTATCTCGTAGATCGCCTGCCCCTTGCGGACATAGTCGCCGGGGTTGACTTTCTTATCCGTGACATACCCCGAAATGTCGGCGTGAATGTCGAATACGTCCGTGGACGTCCCCGCCTGCAGCATCCGTTCTATCTGTTCGTCGGAGAACTTCCAGTTCTTCAGTTTTTCCTTCGAGGCCGCGAAGAGTTCCGGCTGGGTGTCCTTGATCTTCCTGGCCTCGAAGAGTTCTTCCTGGGCCGCGACCAGGTCCGGGGAGTATACCGACGCTATAACCTGGCCTTTGGTTATGAACTCGCCGGTGAAGTTGACCGCCAGTTTTTCCACCCTGCCCGGAATATGCGAGGACTGTGAATATACGCGGCGCTCGTCCGCCTGTACCTTGCCGTTGAGCCGGATGGATTTCACGGGCTTCATCGTCCCCGCTATGGCGGTCTTTACGTCCGCCAGCTGCATGGCGGCGGGAGACATGCTGACAGCCATGGGGTCCGCCCCGCTATCCCCGTCTTTTTCCAGCGGGATAAGGTCCATGCCGCAGATAGGGCAGTCGCCCGGTTCGTTCCTGCGGATCTGCGGATGCATGGAGCAGGTCCAGATGGTTTCCCCCGCCGCTTCGGCGCCGTGCCGGTGTCCGTCGGGCGTTTTATCACCGGAGCGTCCGAAGATCAGCCAGCCCAGCAGCAGGCTCGCCGCCAGTGCGCCTATGATCAAACTTAATTTTTTCGTGGTCGGTTTCATTTCAGTGTCCTCGCGGTCAGGTAATCGAGTTGAGCGGCGGCCGTCAGGTAGCCGGCTTCCGCGGTCGCTTTCATCTTTTCATGCTTCAGGAGCAGCTGCTGCATGCGCAGCACTTCCTCGAACTCCCTGCCGGAATTGCCGTAAGCGGAGAACAGGAGATCGAGCGCCCGTTCAGTTTCCCGGATCTGCAGTGTGTGCAGCCGGATAAGTTCCAGCTGCCGCCGGACCTCGAACCAGGCCATCTCATATCCGGACTGCAGCGAATTGGCATATTCCTTTTTCCGCAGGGAATAGGCTTCCCGCGTCAGGCGCGCTTCCTCGACCGAAGCTTTGTACTTGCCCCGGAAAAGCGGAAGGCTCAGCGAGACCATGGGCATCAGGATATCCTTCCCGTTGTCGGGCGGGTCCATGTCCGTCCGCCTCCCCACCACCACGTAATCAAGCCCCAGTCCCAGTCTCGGATATCCGTGTCTGCGGGCCGCGATCCGGGCCGACTCGGCGGCCTTTACCTTGAACTCCAGCTCTTTGAGCAGGGGATTCTCCGCCAGCAGAGTATCCTTCGGCAGGTTCTCCGGCGGTTTTATCACGCCCGGGGAATCGCTTATCTCCACCGCCGCGTCATCCTCCCGGTCCAGCAGTGCGTTGAAAGCGGACAGCAGGGGCTTTTCCTTCAGGCCGAGTATTTCCAGTTCCGTAACGGCGTCCTTGAGCATGATGTCCACCCGAAGCACGTCCACCATAGGGCTCGCCCCGCTTTTGAATTTGGAGTTGGCGATGGCCTTGTAGGACCGCAGGATGTCGGCGTTCTTCCGCTCTATCTGTTCCAACCTGTTGAGTTCGTACAGGGAATAGTAAGCCGCGGCGACCCGGTAGTACAGCTTGTTGCGCGCGTCCAGGAAAGCCTGGTGCCTGGCTTCCGCCGTCAGAGCGGCGGCGTTGCCCTGCGCCTTGAGCGTGCCGAACCAGGGGAACATCTGGGTCAGCGAAAACTTCGCGCGCTGCGGACCCAGCCGCGTTTCCGCCGGGGAAACGAAGTAGCCGAAGGAAAGGACCGGGTCCGGCAGGGCGTCCGCCTGGGGCGCCTTCCGAAGCGCCGCTTCGAACTCCGTATATTTGGCCCGGAGACCGGGGTTGTTCTTCGCGGCCGTCTCCAGATATTCGGCGGGCACCTGGGCGTAGCCCGCCGTCGCCCCGAAAGTCAGGACAAAGAGCAAAATAAGTCTCATGATCGGTTCCTCCCCAGTCTGCGCTCTTCTCTCAAGCAATAGAGTACCGGGACGATGAAAATGCTCACCAGGGCGAAGGCCATCCCTCCGAACGACGGGATGGCCATCGGCACCATCACGTCCGCCCCGCGCCCGGTGGAGGTCAGCACGGGGAGCAGGGCGATCATGGTGGTGGCCGCCGTCATCAGCGCGGGCCTTATCCTTCTCAGCCCGGCCTCGACCACCGCCGCCCTGATCCCCTTGAGATCGCCGGGCTTGTTTCGCTCGAAGCTCTGGTCCAGGAAGGTGGCCATCAGGACGCCGTTATCGGTGGCGATGCCGAACAGCGCGATGAAGCCGACCCAGACCGCAACGCTCAGGTTGACGGTATGCATCTGGAACAGCGTCCGCATATTCGCGCCGAAGACGGAGAAATCCGCGAACCATCCCTGCCCGTAGAGCCACAGCATCAGGAATCCGCCGCTGAACGCCATGGCGACGCCGGAGAACACCATCAGGGAAGTGGTGACCGAAGTGAACTGGAAATAGAGGATGAGAAAGATCACCGTCAGGACCAGCGGGACGATGATCGCGAGGCGTTTCTCCGCCCGCACCTGGTTCTCGTAACTGCCCGAGAACTTGTAGCTTATTCCGGCGGGAACGCCGAGTTCGCCGGATGCGATCCTCTCCTCTATGACTCTCTGCGCGTCGTTGACCACGCTCACTTCCGAGAACCCGCTCTTTTTATCGAACAGGACGTATCCCGTCAGGAAGGTGTCCTCGCTCTTTATGGCCTGGGGTCCGCGCAGGTATTCGAAATCCACCACCTGGCCGAGCGGGATCTGCGCGCCGGTCGGGGTGGGCAGCAGTATCTTCCCTATCGAGGAAGGGTCGTCGCGCAGTTCCCGCGGGTAACGTACCCTGACCGGGAACCGTTCGCGGCCCTCGACGGTGGAGGTTATCTTCATCCCTCCTATCGCCGTCTCGATGGTCTGCTGTACGTCTTCCACGCTCAGCCCGTAGCGCGCGATCTCGTCGCGGTCTATGTTGAGGTGCAGGTAAGGCTTTCCCACTATCCGGTCGGCGAAAACGGCCTCGGCTTTTACCGAGGGGACCTGCTTGAGTATTTCCTCCAGCCGCAGCCCGAACGCCTCTATGGTCCGGAGATCGGGCCCGTACACTTTTATCCCCATGGGCGCGCGCATGCCGGTCTGGAGCATCACCAGCCGGGTCTCGATCGGCTGCAGTTTCGGCGCGGAGGTAACGCCCGGGATCCTGCTCACCCGCACTATCTCCTCCCAGATATCGTCGGGCGATGTTATGTGCGGGCGCCAGTTGCGGAAATAGTCGCCGTTGTCCGCCGGCACCAGTTCGCGGGCGGTGACGCCGCGCCTGAGGGCCTCTTCGTTGGAAACCGCCCCGCCGGAGGCGAGGATATAACGGCCTTCCCCGTCGGTCTTGAACCTGGCGCGGCGGCCTTTTTCATCCAGCATATATTGCGGCCGGTAATTGATGACGTTCTCGTACATGGAGATGGGCGCGGGGTCCAGAGCGGATTCCACTCTCCCCAGCTTCCCCACCGCGAGTTCCACCTCCGGGATATTGGCCAGCAGCATGTCCAGCTGGCCCAGCACTTTCCGATTGTATCCGATGCCCGAGTGCGGCATGGAGGTGGGCATCAGCAGGAAGCTCCCCTCGTCGAGAGAAGGCATGAACTCCTTGCCGATACCGGGGAAGGCGCGGGACAGGCCGGACCAGGGCCCGGTGTTGCGGACGCTCCACCCCGTAAGATCGAAACCTCTGGCGACCGGGCCGAATACGGAGTTAAAACCGAGCCAGGTCAGCGCGCCGAAGAAGATCAGGAGCGCGGGCAGCAGCAGGAACCTTCTCTTGTGTTCCAGGCACCAGGACAGTATGGGCTCGTAGAAGCGTTCCAGCAGCGTGAACGCCCCCAGGATGGCGCCCACCAGCAGGGCCACGAATACCATGTTCAGCGCCAGGCTTTTGCCGGCGCCCAGCGGCAGCCAGTACTTCGCCAGCAGCCAGAGCACGCCGGTGAGGACGATGAGTATTTCGGCGCGGGCCAGCGCCCAGCGCCCCGCCGGCTCCAGTTTCCGCCGCAGGCTGGGATCTATCCGTTCGTAGAGAGCGGCGGCTTTGGCCAAGCCCGCTATATTCTGCGGGCGCCGGCCGCCGCTTCGCTTCAGCAACCCGGCGGCGCCGAACGCCAGCAGCATCATTCCCGCCCAGGTCTGGCCGAGCAGGAGAGCGGCAAGCCCCAGCGGCAGCAGCGCGATATCGAGCGCCCTCTGTATCTTTTTGCTGTCGATCCTCGCGCCGAAGAACCAATGCGCCAGGGTGGGCAGTATGAACAGCGACACGATAAGGGCGGCCGTCAGGGCGAAAGTCTTGGTGAAAGCCAGCGGGGTGAACAGTTTCCCCTCGGCCGCCTGCATGGTGAATACGGGGATGAAGCTTACTATCGTGGTGGAGACCGCGGTAAGTATGGCCGAGCTGACCTCGGCGGCGCCGTTATAGATAGTGTCTATAAGTTTTTGCCCGGTCGGAGCTTCATCCAGATGCTTGATGATGTTTTCGGAGAGTATTATCCCCAGGTCCACCATCGTCCCGATAGCGATGGCGATGCCCGATAAAGCCACTATATTGGCGTCGACGCCGAAATAGCGCATGGCGATGAACACCATCAGCACGGCGATAGGCAGCAAAGCCGAGATAAGGAACGAAGCCCGGAGGTTGTAGATCATCACGATGACCACCAGTATCGTGATCAGGATCTCAAGCGACAGGGCTTCTTCCAGCGTGCCCAGCGTTTCGTAGATGAGCCCGGAGCGGTCGTAGAACGGCACTATCGTCAGTTGGCTTTCAACGCCGTTGGCCAGGGTCTTCTTAGGCAGGCCGGGACTGATCTCCCTGATCTTGTCCTTTATATTGTTAATGACCTGCAGGGGATTGGCGCCGTAGCGGGCCACCACCACGCCGCCCACCACCTCCGCCCCCCCTTTATCGAGCAGCCCCCTGCGGGTGGCCGGTCCCAGGGTCACGACGCCGATGTCCTTGACGCGGACCGGGACGTTCCGGTTGACCGCGACCACCGCTTTTTCGATATCCTCCACTTTCTTGATATACCCCAGGCCCCGTACGAGGTATTCCGCCTGGTTTATCTCGATGGTCTTGGCGCCCACGTCCCTGTTCGATCTCTGGACAGCCTGCATCACCTTGTGCAGCGGGATACCGTACGCCTTCAGCGCGTCGGGATTCACGTCCACCTGGTATTCCTGCACGAAGCCGCCGATGGAAGCCACCTCCGACACTCCCTCCGTGGCGTTGAGCCCGTACTTCACGTAGAAATCCTGGACGGAGCGTATCTCGTGCAGGTCCCAGCCGCCGGTGGGATGGCCGTTCCCGTCGCGCCCCTCGAGGGTGTACCAGTAAACCTGTCCCAGCGCCGTGGCGTCCGGCCCCAGGGCCGGTTTAACCCCCTCCGGCAGCAGGCCCGGGGGCACCGAACTCAGCTTTTCGAGGATACGGGAGCGCGACCAGTAGAATTCCACATCGTCCGAAAAAATGATGAAAATGCTGGAGAAGCCGAAGACCGAGGAACTCCTGATCGACTTCACGCCCGGGACCCCGAGCAGATACGTCGTCAGCGGGTAAGAGACCTGGTCCTCGATATCCTGCGGGGAGCGTCCCTGCCACTGGGTGAACACTATCTGCTGGTTCTCGCCGATATCCGGAATGGCGTCCACCGGCACGGGGTCCGACGGCAAAGCGCCCACCCGCCAGCCGAAAGGGGCGGTAACTATCCCCCAGGCCACGAAACCGGTCAGGACCAGGACGGTGACCAGTTTGTTCTCCAGGAAATATCTTATTGCTCTGTTCAGCATAAACCCGTTTCCAGCGGCGCCTTTGCGCCTTATTCGGCCAGTTTAGACGCCAGGTCGTTGAGCGCCGGCATGTGGTACAGGAACACGGCGGCCAGCGTCGCCAGGTAGGCTATGCCGGCGATTATGGCCGCTTTGGCCAGCCGCTGCCCGCGTGCCGTTATCGCCGGGTCCTTTAAGGCCATCGACCCGAAGGCCACGGCGAGGGCGGCTTTCTCAACTCCGAACAGGTGTACGAAAGAGAGCAGGCCCATTGCAAGCGCCGCTATAGCCAGTTTAGTCGACATCGTCTTTTACCTCCGTAGTTATATCTCCGTTCTCCGCCGCCCTGTCCATCCGGCAGCCCTTGCAGGGGCAAAGGTTTTCCCTGCCGGCTTCGTGCATGCAGCCGCACATGTAAGCCGAGCATTCGCCGCAGAGTCTGGCCACCGCCACGGGGTTTATCAGGCTGGCCGGCCTGAGAAGGCTGGCCGCGGTCTTGCGCGCCAGTTCGCGGCGCTGCGGTGCTTCCAGGGCGGCGGCGCTGATGGCGAAGGTGAGGAGGTTGAGCAGGATGAACGCCGAGAGGGCGACGGCGGCCGGAGCGGGCAGGCGTAGGAAGCGCAGCAGGGAGGTCCGCTCCCGCTTCATCGCCGCGGCCGCGGCGGCCACTTTGGCGGCGAAGAAAGGCGGCGACTCCGCCGCCGGCAGGGCCCGCAGGCCGCTTTCGGCCGCGCGCATACGGTCCAGGGCGGCGGCGCAGCCGGCGCAGGAGTCCAGATGGGCTTTCAGCCCTTCCACCTTGGCCGGCGGAATCTCGCCGTCCATATAGGCCGACAGTTTCCGGAGATATTTGCAGTCTTTTTGGTCAGGCATAGATCGTCCTCTACGCCTTTTAACGCAGGAACGGCCGGAAACTTGCGGTCTATTTCGAGAGTTTTTCCGCCAGGGTCCGGCGGGCGCGGAAGAGCAGCGATTCCACCGCGGGCACGGTCAGGTCCATTATCTCCGCGATCTCCGCGTAGGAGCGGTCCTCGTAGACCCGCAGGAGAATGGCGGTGCGCTGCGAATCCGGCAGGGCGCCCAGGGCCGCGGCCGCCGCCTCTTCGCCCTGGGACTTCTCCAGCAACTTCTCGGGCGAGGCGTCGCCGGCGGGTTCCAGTCCGCGTTCCGCGGCGGCGTCCAGGCTGGAGACGGGCGCGCGGGCGGACCGGGCGGCGGCGCGCCTGCCGCTGTCGACGGCCAGATTGTAGGCGAAGCGGAAGATGATGGTGGAGAGGCGGGCCCGGGGTTCCAGGGCGGGCGAGGCCCGGTAAAGACGGAGAAATGCCTCCTGCGCCAGGTCCTCGGCCGTCCCGCGGTCGCGGGTATATCTGTAAAGGAAATTTATCAGCCGGCCGGAATACTTCTCCACGATACGGGTGAAGGCGGACTCGTCGCCTTCGTTGAAGGCGGCGATCAGGTCGAAATCCTCCGGCAGGGCGGCATAGCGCCCTGCACCTGATGAGCCTGAGGCTCGTTGTTCCGGCAGGTCCGGCTTCCGTTCTTCGCCCATGCGGTTATTTTACTTTATCGGGCGCCGCCCGCGACCGCCGGTCCGTCCGGTTTATTTCACGCCCCGCCTGAAATTAAAGGCGACGGAGTCCCCGAAATTCCTGCCGCTCGCGTATGCGGCCCTTAGTTCGGCCAGTAGTTTCCTGTCCGGCCTTATGCGGCTGAGGTCCACGCAGAATTCGTTCACCCCGACGCTTTTGAGTTTCTCTTTCGCGTTGAAGAGCATGACCGGGATCTTGCCGGTCAGCACGCTCAGTCCCCCTTCCATGGACTGGTCGAGTTCTGTCCCGGTCTCTTCGGATCGGACCGCGCCGTAATCGTGCTCTTTTGTCAGCATACGGGACCTGGTTATGACCGGTTTGCCGAACAGTGTGACTATCAGGGGGAATTTAAGGCGCCCGATGTTAAGGGCGTCGTCTTCCCAGGACGCGAAGAAAGCGCCGACCCCCAGGTCCTTAAGCGCCCTGGCCGCGTAGGCGTTCCAGGCGTATAACCAGGGCCCCGCTGTCTTTACGGCCCCGTCGGGAACCATGTCGAAGTGGGAGATATTGTTAAGGACATATTCGCCGGCGCGGATATGCCGGTAGTCCTTCATTTCCCTTTCCGCTATGAAAGGCGGCAGTTCTACCGCCGCTTTCGGCGGGATATGCCGGAGATTGTCCCTGTTCACGGCGAAAATGATATTTTCGTTCCCCAGCAGTTCCAGCCAGGCGGCGTCGTCTATCCTGAACCGCAGTTTTTCCTCCCGCCGGGGCTCCGCGGGCCAGACCCTGGCGATAAGGCTGGTGTGCTGGTTGGAGGGGATCCCGCCGCCGGCGGCTTTGGCCCGGTAGTTCCGGTAAATATCGTCCAGTTCCCCGGCCAGGGCTTCTCCGTCGAAATCCGCCGTCCCGGCCAGGTAGACGGGAGACCCTTTGCGGAAGCCTTTCAGGTCCGGTTTTTCCAGGCCGTATTTAAAGATGCAGCTGCGGTCGGTCTTCGGGTCCACGACGCGCACGCGGTCCCCTCTTTTGGCCTTGAAGTCCGGCAGCGAACCTATCCTGACCCCCAGGCATTGCGGCTGCCCCGGTTCGAAAAGTTTTTCGTCGCGCCCGGAGAACAGGCAGGCGGTCTTGCGGCGTCCCAGGTCCTCGCCCTTCCGGCCGGTCCTGTACTGGGAAACCGCCCGGTGGACGTATTCGCTGCTGCGCATCCGTCCCTCTATTTTCAGCGAGCCGACGCCGGTCCTGCGTATCTTTTCAAGATGGTCGAAGAGTTCCAGGTCCTTCGGCGAGAACAGGTAGCCTTCCGCCTTACCGCCGCGCCACAGCCTGCGGCAGGGCTGCGTGCAGCGGCCGCGGTTGCCGCTGCTGCCGCCTATCAGCGACGAGAAAAGGCACATCCCGGAGATCGAGAAACAGAGCGCCCCGTGCGCGAAGATCTCGTACTCTATGGACTTGTTCGAGCCCGTTATCAGCTTGATCTCGGCGAGGGTGAGCTCCCTGGCAAGGACGACGCGCCTGAACCCGAGCCCAGCCAGCACTTTCGCGCCGGAGGAATTATGACAGGCCAGCTGCGTGCTCGCGTGAAGCCTAAGTCCCGGAAAGAAATCCTTTACTATGCGCGCCAGGCCCAGGTCCTGTACTATGACCGCGTCCACGCCTATGGCGGAGACGCGGGAGAGCAGCCTGACGGCGTCGTTGATCTCCTCGTGTTTAAGGAGGATGTTCAGTGTGAGGTAGACTTTTACGTTCCGGGAGTGCGCGTAATCGGTCAGGACCGCCAGGTCGTGGAGGTCCAGGTTGGGGGCGCTTTGACGCGCGTTGAATTCCTTGAGCCCGACATAGACTGAGTCCGCGCCCGCTTTGATGGCGGCGACGAAGGATTCTTTGGAGCCGGCCGGCGCGAGTATCTCCATGGTCCTACGCCCGGGCCCGGCGCTATCTGCCCCCCGCAGCGGCGAAACCGGCCCAGGCCGCCGCCGCCGTCAGCAGTATCCCCCACGCTATGTCCGCGGCCGTGACCTGCCAGGTCCAGCCTTTGAGCAGAGCGAGGTTGGTGAAATTATATACTCCGTAGACGGTAAGCCCCAGCGCCGCGCCCCTGAACGCGGCCGAACCGGCCGAATCCGCCGCGGAGACCGCGAAGAACCATACCGCCGCGGGATAGAGCAGGTAGAACCCTATCGCGCCCGGCCAGTATACCCGCTCGGCCATCAAATGCCCCAGCCGGGACTTGTAGAAAGAGTTGGCCGCCCAGCCTACCCAGAAAAGATCAAGAGCGGCGACGCAGACCGCCGAAGCCAGTACGGACGGGAACATCTTCATTTTTTCCCCTTATCCGCGCGGGCCAGTTTTTCCAGTACGCGGGCCAGCTGGTCGGAGCACGAGGTCGGCTTGCCTCCGCATTTTATGCCCCTGAGCTTGCGCGCGGCTTCCTTCACGGGCATGCCTTCCAGCAGCAGGGCCATGGCCTTCAGGTTGCCGGGGCAGCCCTTGTAGAATTTAACGCCTTTGAGTTTTCCCCCGGCCACGCGGAACGAGACCGACTCTGCGCATACGCCTTCTAGTTCATGTTTCACGCCTTTCTCCCTGTCCACGGCAGTTTCAGCCGCAGCGTCAGCAGCGCGTCGCCCGAGAACAGCCGCGCCGCCAGCGTGACGAAGACGGCGAAGACCGCCGCCTGGTAGAGTATGCCCCAGCCTGCCCTCGCGAAATTACCCATCATCACGTTCTGCGGCGCCATGAAGGCGTGGGTGAAAGGTATGGCGTAGAGCAGCGCCTTTATCCCCCAACCGGCCGTGCTGAGGTCTATGAATATGGGCATCAGGTAAGAGATCATCAGCGGCATCATCAGCGGCATAAGCATCGCCTGTATACTTTTCACGTCCTCCGACAGTATGCCCAGGATGAAGGCCATCGCCAGCGCGCACAGTATGCAGAACAGCACCGAGAGGCCGATGATGAGATAGCCCTGCGGCCCTATCACCAGCCCCAGCTTGGCCAGCGCCGGGCCGGCCGCGGCGGCGGAGGCCCCGTCGGCCGCGCCGGTTATCCCGCCCATGAAGGAACGCATGCCCAGCATATAGGCCACCGACAGCGCGGCGGCTATTATCGACGAGGCCGCCAGCTTGGAGAGCACCAGCAGCCTGCGGTCCACCGGGGAACTGAGCAGCGTCTCGAGCGTCTTATTCTCCTTCTCGGTGGCGACGGCCGTCATTATCATCTGCGCCGAAAGTATGACGATGAAGAATACCGCTATCGGGAAGAAGTAGGACTGCGACTGTATGAAGCCGACCACCTGTCCCAGCGGCACCTTCTCCGTCCGGCCGCCCACGACCACGTATTCGACGGCCGGCGCGGGGTCGCGCAGGAAGGAGGGAGGCAGGCCCGGGGCCTTGCGTTCCAGCGCGTAGACGCTGGCCTCGGCCGCGGCCAGCGCCGAGACCTTGCGTATGCGCGAGGCCGCCATGGCGGGGCCCATGCCCGAGGCGTCCTTGCGGAAACGCGAATAGAATTCCAGCCGCGACGGATGACCTTCCTCGACCGAGCGGGCCAGCCCCTCCGGTATCACCAGGAAGGAATTCTCGGACTCGTGCTCCGGCGCGGTCATGGCGGACTCTATGCCGGTGAAGGAGGTCGGCCTGATGGGGGTCTTGCCTCCGCCCATGGCCTTCAACAGGCGGGCCGAGAGCTCCGAGCGGTCCAGGTCCATCACCACTATCGAATTGGAGGCGCCCGACGCCCGGCTGTGGCTGCCGACTGACTTGCCGATGACGTAGAAGACGAAGATCATCGCCGCTATGGAGAGGACCAGCTGCCGGGTGAGCAGCTCCTTCATCTCTTTTTTGAGCAGCACCAGGAAGATGTTCATTGGGTCAGCCTCACGAAGACCTCTTCGAGGTCCTCCGTGGAGAAATGAGATTTCAGCGCCGCCGGGGTGTCGCAGGCCAGCAGGCGCCCCTTGTTCACGACGCCGATGCGGCCCGAAAGGAACTCTATCTCGGCCATGTTATGGCTGGATATCAGGAAAGTCATGCCGCCGGCCGCCAGCTCCTTTATCGTCTTGCGTATCTCGTAGCCGTTGACTATATCCAGGCCGCTGGTAGGCTCGTCGAGAATGGCCAGGCGCGGGCGTATCATGACGGCCCTGGCCAGCAGCAGCTTGCGCGCCATCCCCTTGCTGTAGGTCTTTATCTTGTCGTCCAGCCGCTTGCCGAGACCGGAGAGCCCGGCGCCGTAGACCACGGCTTCCGCGGCCCTTTCCCCGTCGCGCAGGAAGACCATGGCCATGAAATCCAGGTATTCGCGGCCGGTCAGGTTCTTGTAGGCGCCGGCCTCCTCGGGCAGGTAGCTGATGAGGCCGCGCACCGCGTGGGCGTCGCGCACGGTGTCCATGCCGAAGACCGAGATGGAGCCGGCGGTGGGCGTGAGTATGGTGGAGATCATCTTGAGCGTGGTGGATTTGCCGACGCCGTTGGGGCCCACCAGAGCGAAGATCTCCCCCTCGCGCACCGAGAAATCCAGTCCCGCCACGGCCTCGAAATCGCCGTATTTTTTCACCAGTCCGCTTATTCTGAGCGCGTCCATAATGCTAGAGGATACAAATTTTCGGCGGGGCTTGACTCCCGTCCCATGATTGACTAATATCAATCCTATGGTCAGGATATCCGTTTTTCTTGCGCTTTCGGTCTGTTTCTGTTCCCCCGCGGCGGCTTCGGGTTTCAGCCTGGACCGCGTCTCGGCCGCCGACGTAGCGGCCGTGGAGGCCGGGATCCCCGCCCCGGTCCATTTCCTCTCCCCGCTCAGGCCTCCGGATGCGGACGGCGACGGGTATTTCAACCGCTATATACTCAAAGCCGTCGACCGTCTTTACGCCGAGTACGGCCTGCTGGGCTACGATATCAGTTCGATACTGACCCACGATATTCCCTATCACACATACGGCGTTATCAAAGCCCGCCGGCCCCCGCTCACGATGTGCGTCGCCGCGATGATGGAAGTATTGCTGACGGCCTACGATATCTACGCCTCC
>JAVVFK010000119.1:0-7200 GCA_032251015.1 Elusimicrobiales bacterium | reverse complement strand
GCTTGTCTAAATTCTAGCAAATCACAAAGGCAGGCCGTAGTAATAATCGGTTTGTTGTATGGTTTCGAGCAGGTGCTTTTCAACCCGACGGATCTTGATCCGGAATAATTTTAAAACAGCGAGGCTTTGCGGAGGACCCGGCCGATGGCGGCGCCCCAGGGGACCCGCGCCAGGTCGGCGATTACCGAGTCCACGTCGTAGTCCACGCGGAAGATCGCGGCCGACGGAACGGGGGAGCAGGTCAGTACGGCGTAGGAGGCGCGGGGATCGCCGTCCAGCGGGCTTCCGACGCTGCCCGGGTTCACGGCCAGGCCGCCGTCAGGCAGCTGTTTCACGTAGGGAGCGTGGATATGTCCGCAGACTATATTGGCCCCGCCGCCGTGGGAATCGGACCGGAAGGCCGATTCATCATCGCCGCGGGAGGCGTGGAAACAGGCGAATTCAGCGTCTCCCAGCGTGAAGGAGATTTCCGCCGGCGCCGAACCCAGCCAGGCCTTATCCTCCCCGTCCAGGCGGCGGATCGTCCACTCGGCGTGATCGGCACCGTCCGGCCCCAGGAAATATTTCTCAAGGTAAGCCCTCCGCTGCAGTTCCGAAGCATAGCGGTCGTGATTCCCTTTCACCCTGTGCAGGATGTTCATTTCCCGCAGGACTTTTACCGTCTCGCCCGGGTAGGCCCCCATGTTGACGGCGTCGCCCAGGAAGCAGATCGGCGCGCCGGCCAGTCCCCGGCGCGCGATGTCGCTCCTGACGGCCTCCAGGGCCGCCAGGTTGGCGTGTACATCAGACAATATTACCAGCTTTTTCAAACCGCCCCCGCCGCCCCCGCGGCCGTCCCTAGAACCTGCTCCAGAGTTTTCTGGCCAGCTCGGCCGATTTGCGCGAAACCTCTTCCTCGTCGATATCGAGCCTGAGCTTCTTGTTCTCCATCAGCACCCTGCCGGCCGCTATCGTGGTGTCCACGTCGCTCTGGCTGAGCCCGAAGACCAGGTGACCGTAGAAATTGGACGCGTCCAGCGGCGTGGGGGGGAAATAATCCATCAGTATCACGTCGGCGGCGAAGCCTTCTTTCAGCTCGCCCAGACCCTTGAACTGACGGTTGGCTATCTTGGCGTTGTTGACGGTCAGGGCCTTGGCGGCCTCCATGAATCCCTGCGAGGGGTCGTGGCGCAGGTGCTGCAGCCACAGGGAGGCGCGAAGTTCCTCGAACATGTTCACCGTCATCGCGTCCGTGCCCAGGCCGACGAGGACGCCCTTGCGCGCCATGCCCGTGATATCGGCCACGCCGACCGAATTGTTCGCGTTGGACTGCGCGTTGTGGACCACCGGCGTGCCGGTCTGCGCCAGTATGTCCGTCTCCCGGTCGTCCACGTGCACGCAGTGCACGCAGATGGAACGGGGGCCCAGCAGGCCGTGCTTGTTGAGCCTTTCCACCACCCGCATGCCGTGGTGCGACTCGCAGTGTATCTGGTCCGCCTGGGATTCGGCCGTATGCACGTGGAAGCCGGCGCCCAGGCCGCGTCCCACGCCCGCCGCCGCCTCCAGGGTGGCGTCCGTGATGGTGAAGGAGGCGTGCAGGCCGAACATGGCCGTCACGGTGTTGTCGCCGGCTTTTACGGTCTTTGTAATGAAGTCGGCGTTCTCCTCTATGCCGGCGGCGGCCGCCTTGCGCCCGTCGCGGTCGGAAAGCTCGTAGCAGAGAGAGGCTCTCAGTCCTGTCCCGCGCACGGCCTTTTCCACGGCCTCCAGCGAACCCTTTATGGCGAAGGGGCTGGCGTGATGGTCTATCAGGGTCGTGGTCCCGCGGCGCACGGCGTTAATGAGCGGTATGACGGCGCTGTAATAGGAGTCGGCGTTGGTGAGTTTCTTGTCCAGCTTCCACCAGAGGTTGTTGAGCACCTCGACGAAGTTCTTCGAAGGCTTCGCTTTGCCCAGCCCGCGCGCGAACGTGCTGTAGAAGTGCATATGCGCGTTGATGAAGCCCGGCATTACCACCTTGCCGTGCGCGTCGATGACCTTGGAGTACTTCCCCTTGAAGGTCTTCTGCGGGGCTATCTTCTTTATCAGGCCGCCCTCTATCAGCAGCGCGTGGCCGTGGAGAACTTTATTCTCCTCGCCCAGAGTGACTATCGTGCCGTTCTTTATGAGTATGGTCTTCATGATCACTCCGGGCAGGCCTTGAGCTCCGCGGCCGTGCGCTTGCGCATCCTTATGGCGCCCGCGAAGCATTTCTTGGCGCAGAGCGAGCAGCCTACGCACTTCGAGGCGTCGAACCGGGGCACGCCGTCCTTGTCCAGTTCCACGGCCAGGTAGCCGCAGCGCTCGCAGTTGCCGCAATGCATGCAGAGTTCCGGGTCGGCCTCCGGTATGTTCTTCACCGCGGTGAGGTCCGGGAAGTCCGTTATGGGTCTGGGCAGCGCGCAGCCGATGAAATCGCCGACGGACCTGTAGCCCTTCTCCTCCAGCATATGGCTGAGGCCCGATTCCAGTTCGCCGATGACGCCGAAGCCGTACTTCATCACTATGGTGCAGAACTGCACCGTCTTCGCGCCCAGGGCCAGGAAGTGGGCCGCGGCCTTGTAGTCCATAGGTCCGCCGTTGCCCGATATCGGCACGCCGAGATTTACCGCCTTGGCGATGGTCAGGTTGCTTATCGGCGCCACGCCGGCGCCGCTCATGCCCGCTATCATGCCCTCTTCCCATTTTCCCTTGCCGCTCATGCGCTTGCGGAAGGCCAGCGACGGGAAGGAGTTGGCCAGCGTTATGCCGGCTTTCTTGTGGGGATATTTCGCGTAGACCCTCCTGATGGCGTCCACTACCTGCCAGACGGAGGTGACCGCGCCGGTCAGCTTGAAGAGCTTGGGGATCTCCGGATCGGAAACTTCCATGACCCAGCCTATGATCTTGGCGGTCAGTTCCGGGTCCTGGGAGACTATGTCGCCCTTGGTCCCGTCGCCGCCCTGCGGACAGGAAAGCGAATACTCTATGGCCATGGCTCCGGCCTTCTCGAGCTTGAGGGTGTTCGACTGCCAGCCTTTCCTGTCGGACTCGTCGTCGCCGGTCACGGGACCTCCGGTGGAGGCCGCCGTCAGCCGGTCCGGGTATTCCTTGACCAGCCGCGCCACTTCCCTGCAGACGCGGTCGAGCGGGTGGCCGCTGACGTTGTCCGAATTGCCGTAGGTGTTATCGTCGAAGGTCACCATGTACTCCGACGGGATATGTATGTCCATCCCGTCGAACGCGGTCTTCATCACCACGCCCGGCCAGCCGGCCTCGTAGGCGGCTTTGACCTGCTCGTAGCCGTCGGAGTGGGGGGAGGCCGAGATGATGAACGGGGAGCTCAGCTTGCGGCCGAAGAAGTCGGTGGTCAGGTCGACGGGGCGCAGGTCCCGGCCGGCCAGGAGCACATGGCTTTTCTTGTGGTCCTTGAAGGAGGGGACGGCCTTGCCCTGCATGTACGCGTGGGCCTGCATGGCCGCGTTCTTGGCCGAGGCGGTGCCCTCCACCACGGTGGCCGCGCCGTCCTTGCAGTCGCCGGCGAAGAAAAGGCCTTTCACGCCGGGGTCCTTGAAGACCGGGACGTTCTTTATGGCCAGCACCACGAACTGCACGTCGGTGCGGACCTGTTCGGTGCCGGGAATATCCTTCGCCTTTTCGTCCAGGCGGACTATCTTTATGCCTGTCCCGCCCTTGAGTATGGCGGTGATGCGGCTGCGGCCGTTTATGTCGATGCCGGCTTTCAGTATGTCGCGCAGTTCGTGCTCGGGCAGCTGTATGGCGCCGATGTTCTTGCGGGTGAATATCTCGGCTTTCGCCGCGCCCAGCCCGAGCGCCTTCATGGCGCAGTCGGCGGCCACGGCGCCGCCGCCTATGACGGCGACGTTCTTGCCTTTCACCTTGTACTTGCCGGAATTGCGCAGGTATTCGAGGCCCTCCACGCCGAGGGATTCGTTCTCTATGCCGAGCTTTATCTGCTCTTCCACGCCGGCCGTGATTATAACGGAATCGTATTTTTTCAGCAGGGCGGCCGGGTCCTTGACGGCCGCGCCGGTCTTTATCGAGATGGAGCCGAGCTTCTTCACCCATTCTATCTCGGTCTTGAGCACTTCCTTGGGGAAGCGCTTATCGGGTATGAGGTTGCAGGCTCCGCCGGCTTTTTTGTCCTTCTCGAATACGTCCACTTTGTACCCGAGCTGGGCCAGCGTGCCGGCGGCCGAGAGGCCGGCCGGGCCCGCGCCGATCACGGCGGCCTTCCTGCCGTTGAGTTTCGCCTTTTTGAACCCGGGCATCACGCCGAGCTCCTTGGCTTTCTGCACTACGGTCGCCTGAACTTCCGGTATGCGGATGGGATTGTCGAAGATCCTGCGCGAGCAGGCCTTTACGCAGAACCAGTCGGGGCAGACCGCGCCGCATACGCCGCCGAAGGTGTTGTGCCCCATGATCAGCGCGGCCGAGCGCTTGAAATCGGAGTTCTCCATCCGGCGCACGGCCATGATGAAGTCGGCGGGGGAGCAGTCGGCGGGGCAGGCCTTCTGGCAGGGCTTGTCCTCGCAATAGAGGCAGCGTTCCGCCTCGGTCTTGAGCTGTGCGTCGGTCAGGAATGTGATCTTGTTCTCTGGCATAGCGGCCTCCGTGATTGTGTTCGCATAGATTCTATAAATAAATAAGCGGCGGGTCACCGGAAATTAAGCAGTATGAATTCCCCGGGGACGGAGGAGAAGAGCGTCTTCCCGGCCCTGCGGAAGGCGATTCCCTTCGCACCGGGTCTTAATTCGTCGCAATAAGAGAGGAGCCTGCGTGTCCCCGCACCGAGGAGGGAGACCGGCCCGGTCTCTCCCCGGCAGTCAAGCGCGCCCTGCCGGAAAGTCCCCTTGAGAGCGGCCAGCTCATACTTATCCCTGAACAGCAGCGGCCTGGCCAGCAGATTTTTAAGGCCTGCCGCATAGGCGGGAGAGTAATGCTCTATGAAGGAGTATATCTCCGCCGCTTTCCGGGCGCTGCTCCGGCAGCGGTAGGAACACGGATGCCAGCTTATGACGTGCAGGGACGGTATGTCTACGCCGGGGTTGGAGACCAGCAGTTTTTCGTGCCGGCGCCGGTCCGCCGGGTCTTTGTAGTCCAGGCGCGAAAAATAATTCCAGACATTATTGAGCCGAAAGTCCAGCGGGCCGCCTGGAGCCGTGCCCGCGGCCGTGCGGCGGACCAGGTCGGGGCGGGGGACCGTGGCGCCGCCGTTGGCGAACCAGGCCGCGAAAGCTTTTACGCAGCATTCGGGATAACCCAGCGCCAGCCCCCAGTCCATGCCGACGGTAGAGCGTTTCCATGCCTCGGCGGCCTTAGCGAGGTCCCGTTGACGCCTCCCTATGAGCACCATCACCTTACGCCCGTCGCCGGCAAAATGCCGGCCCCGCTCTTCCCCGGTTTCCGGGAGCAGGACCTTTATTTTCAGCTTTCCGCAAAGTTCTTTGAGTGCCGGCAGGGCGGTGGGGAGGCAATCCGTGTAGGTTACGGGTTTTATTCCCGTCAATAGTCCCGCCAGGTCGGAAAAAGTCGGGTCGTTGCGGGTCAGGCGGTCCGCGCCGCCGGATAGCGGTTTTTCGAGGACGATGACCCCTTTTCTGTCGAGATTTGGAGGGAAGACCCGCATTCCGGATATTTTACTATAATACACTGAAAGACTACCCACCGGGAGAACCTCTGCCATGAAACATAAGACTCTCCATATAAAGAATGCCCTCGTCCTGGCCACGATGGATGATTCCGGCCGCGAGATAAAAGGCGGCGACGTCTATATAGAGGGCCCCGGGATAAAGAAGGTCGGCAAAGGCCTGAAGGTAAAGGCCGATTCCGTCATAGACGCCTCCGGCTGCGTGGTCATGCCGGGCATGGTCAATACCCATCACCATCTTTACCAGACGCTGACGCGTAATCTCCCCAAGGTGCAGGACGCGGAACTCTTCGACTGGCTGATATACCTTTACGATATCTGGAAGCACGTCGATCCCGAGGCTATTTACGCCAGCACCCAGGCCGGCCTGGGCGAACTGCTGCTGACCGGCTGCACCACCAGCTCCGACCATCTCTACCTGTTCCCGAAACAGAACAGCGGCTTCTTCATCGATACGCAGATAGCCGCGGCCCGCGAGGTAGGAATGCGCTTCACCGCCACCCGCGGTTCCATGTCGCGCGGCCGCTCCAAAGGCGGCCTGCCGCCGGATTCCGTCGTGCAGAAGGAGGATTTTATCCTCAAGGACTGCGAGCGGCTGATAAACAAGTTCCACGGCCGGGAGAAGTTCGCCATGACCAACGTGGCGATGGCGCCGTGCTCGCCTTTCTCCGTCACGACGGAACTGCTCAAGCTCACCGCCGAGATGGCCAAAAAGTGGGGCGTGCGCATGCACACCCACCTGGCCGAGACGAAGGACGAAGAGGCATTCTGCAAGAAACTCTTTAAGATGCGCCCGCTCGAATACATGGAAAGCGTAGGCTGGGTCGAGGAAGGCAATGCCTGGTTCGCCCACTGCGTCTACATAAACGAGAAAGAGGCGAAACTGATGGGCCATACCCATACCGGCGTGGCCCATTGCCCCTGCTCCAACCTGCGGCTGGGGTCCGGCATAGCGCCTATCCCGATGTTCCTTAAGCACAAAGTCCCGGTCGGCCTGGGCGTGGACGGCAGCGCGTCCAACGACGCCTCCGATATGCTGGGAGAGGCCCGGCAGGCCATGCTGGTCCACCGCGTCGGCACCGGCGTGAAATCCATGCCGGCGCGCACCGCGCTGGAACTGGCCACCCGCGGCGGAGCCGCCGTGCTGGGCCGCAAGGACATCGGCTCCATCGAGCCCGGCAAGGCCGCCGATATCGCCGTGTTCGACGTAAGCGGCATAGATTTCGTCGGCTCGCAGAGCGACCCGCTGGCCTCGCTGCTCTTCTGCGGCGCCTCGCACCGCACGAAATACACGATAGTCAACGGCGAGATAGTCGTTAAGAACGGCCGTCTCGCCAAAGTGAACGAGCGGAAGGTCACGGAACGGGCCAACAAGGCCGCCGCACGGCTCTACCGCCGCGCGGGGGTCTAGAACGAGAGGGGGGGATATGAAGAAAATAGCGATAAATACCGGCGGGGGGGACGCGCCGGGTCTCAACGCCGTCATACGCGCAATAGTCGTCTCGGCGCTGAACAAGGGTTACGAGGTCTTC
>JAVVFK010000118.1:0-7359 GCA_032251015.1 Elusimicrobiales bacterium | reverse complement strand
GGCCAGCAGCGCGGCGGCGAGGATGGCGATGTTGATCCCGGGGGACCGCGGCACGAGAAAGAGCACCACGCCGGCCGCGACGGCGAATAAACCTCTTTTCGAACCCATGTCTGGAATCCGGTTGATGCCCCTGGCAAGACTGTTAGGTGCGGCGACGCTGATATGCGCAGTTTTCGCGCTGGCGGGCTGCGGCGCCGGCTTCTGCCTGGTCAACGACCTGGCGCTGGCCGCGCGCAAGGCGCGAAAAAAATACGGCGTCAAAAAAGTCATGATCGTCGACCTGGACGTCCACCAGGGGGACGGCACGGCCGCTATACTGAAAAGAGAGCGGCCGATATTCACGTTCTCGCTGCACCAGTCGGGTATTTACCCGGAGAATAAAGAGAAAAGTTCGATGGACATCGAACTGCCGCGCGGGACGGGCGGAGCCGCGTACCTGCGCGCCCTTCACCGGGCCCTGCCGAAGGCCCTGGACCGGTTCAAACCCGGACTTGTCATATACCTTGCGGGGTCCGATGTCTGCGGGGGGGATCTGCTCGGCGGCCTGCGGCTCTCGCCCGGCGACCTGCGCCGCCGCGACGCCTATGTCTCCGGCCTCTGCCGCGCCCGCCGCGTGCCGCTCGCGGTGACTCTCGGCGGCGGCTACCGTAAGAAAGCCGCCGACGCCGCCCGTCTCCATGCCGGCTCCGTAAAGGCAGTACTTAAAGCGTATAAATAAAAGAGCCGGCCCGGAGCCGGCTCTTTCAGTCCCGGTCGGGGACCCTTAGTTGACCGTGTTGCGGCCGTCGCGCCAGCATTTCCTTGCCGGCCTTCGGCTGGGGCCGAATATCCAAAGGTAGGAACCGTGGCAGCCTGGCCGGGTTTCGGTCAGCCTTATGAGGTGGGGGTATCCTCTTTCCCTGTTGTACTTATCGTCGGGGTTATCCTGCGCGGTATTCATACTGTTTCTCCGTTCGATCCCTTCATCCCCTTCCCCGTATTAAAGGATATTAAAATCCGTATATCCTTATAAGGTCCCGGGGACCCCCCCGGGCCCTGTAAAATATCCTACCCCGGTTTGGGCCCTTTGGGGCTTGCCCTCCCGGTACGTCATCCGGACCACAGGGCCCAGACCGGTTTTTTCCGTTACGCGGGCCACTTATTAACAGGTATCATTGATTTTTAACAGGTTCTCCTGTGGATAACTCTCCCTGGAGTGGGCCTTAGGGCCTATAAGGGCCTAGGCCCTAAGGGTCAAAAAATATAGGTCTAAAGTCCTTTGACATATGTTAATATTGATATCAATCTATATATATACATGGGCGCGGGTCCAACAAAAGGAGTCGATATGTTCAAAAAAGCAGTCCTGTCCGCAGTAGCAGTGATGTTCTCCGCAGCTTCGCTCTCCGCCGGGATCAACTTCGACACTCCCTCCTCCTTCGACCTGAAGGAAGCGATAGCCAATGCCGAGATCGCCGTGCCCGAAACGGCCGTAGAGGCCGATACCAAGGGCGCCAAAGAGTGGACCATCATGGTCTTCCTCAACTCCAAGAACAACCTGGAGCGCTTCGGCCTCAAGGACCTCAATGAGATGGAAATGGTCGGTTCTTCCGACAAGGTCAACGTGGTTGTAGAGATGGGCCGCATGTCCGGCTTCGACTCTTCCGACGGCGACTGGAAAGGTACCCGCCGCTACCTCGTTCAGAAGGACGATAACACCTCCAAGGTCACTTCCCCGGTCATAGAGGACCTGGGCAAGACCGACATGGGCGACTGGAAGAGCCTGGCCGCCTTCGGCAAATGGGCCAAGCAGAAGTACCCGGCCAAGCGCTACATAATGATAGTCTGGAACCACGGCGCCGGCTGGATCAAGAGCCGCGGCCTGGACCAGAAGGGCATCTCCTACGACGACGAGACCCACAACCACATCACCACCCCGCAGCTGGGCTGGGCCCTGCGCGACATGGGCGGAGTGGACGTTTACGGCTCCGACGCCTGCCTGATGCAGATGGCCGAGGTCGTCTACGAGATCAAGGACTACACGCAGTACATCGTGGGCTCCGAGGAGACCGAGCCCGGCGACGGCTACACCTACGACACCTTCCTCTCCCCCATCGTGGCCAAGCCCTACATGGGCGCCTTCGAGGCCGGCAAGGTGACCGTGGACGCCTACAGCGACCACTACGCCTCCATCCGCCAGGCCTCCACGCAGAGCCTGATCAAGTCGTCGGCCATCGACGGCCTCCTGCCCGTTTCCAACGGGTTCGCGGCCGCCGTCATGGCCTCGGGCGAGAAGGAACTGGCCAAGAAGGCGATGCGCGCCGCGCAGAACTTCGCCTACTCCGAGAACAAGGACCTCTACCACTTCGCGCAGCTGATCCTGGCCGAGACCCAGAATCAGAACGTGAAGGCGAAGGGCCAGGCCCTGATGTCCTATATCAAGAGCCCGCTGGTGGTGCATAACCGCACCAACAACAGCTCCGGCGGCTGGTACGGCCCCGAGATATACGACGACGCCCACGGCATAGCCGTGTACCTGCCCGGCCGCGCCGCCCCGGCGCATTACGCCGAGCTGCAGTGGGCCGCTGCCTCCAACTGGGACGACTTCATAAACTGGACCGCCCAGTAAGATAAGGCCGAAAGGCTGAAAAGGGGCCGTCCGCGCGAGCGGGCGGCTCTTTTTTTTACGCCGGCTCTTTGACGGCCGCCGCTTTATATAACATAATAATACCGCTGACTAAGAAGAAGCGGCCCCCGAGGCCGCCGTTCCAGGAGACACCCAACAATGAAAAAGATCATCCTAGCGCTGCTGCTATCGGCCGTGCTGATCCCGCAGGCCGTCATGGCTTCCATAAAACTGCCGTCAGGGGTCGCAAAAGGCGCCTCGGTGGAGGGAATAGACGAGTACTCTTTGCCCAACGGCCTGAAAGTCCTGCTCTTCCCGGACCCGACCAAGCCGACCGTGACGGTCAACGTCACCTACCTGGTCGGCTCCCGCCATGAGAACTACGGCGAGACCGGCATGGCCCATCTCCTGGAGCACCTGATGTTCAAGGGCACGCCGAAATATCCCGACATGACCAAGGAATTCACCGCGCACGGCACCAGGAACAACGCCTCCACCAGCTACGACCGGACCAACTATTACGAGACGCTGGCCGCCACGGACGAGAACCTGGAATGGGCGCTGGACCTCGAGGCCGACCGGATGGTCAACAGCTTCATAGCGAAGAAGGACCTGGATTCCGAGATGACCGTGGTCCGCAACGAGTTCGAATCCCGCGAGAACAACCCGCGCGGGATACTTATGGAGAGGGTTCTCTCCACCTCTTACCTCTGGCACAACTACGGCAAGTCGGTCATAGGCGCCCGTTCGGACATAGAGAACGTCAGCATCGACCGGCTCCAGGCTTTCTACCGCCGCTACTACCGGCCCGATAACGCGGTGCTGATAGTGGCCGGCAGTTTCGACCCGGGGAAGACCCTTGCCCTGGTAAAGAAGAAGTTCGGCCGCATAAAGCCGCCGAAGGAGCCCATGCAGACCACCTACACCGCGGACCCGGTCCAGGACGGCGAACGGCTGATCACTCTGCGCCGTACCGGCGACACCCAGGAGATCATCGCCGCCTATCATATCCCGGCCGGCTCCCACCCCGACAGCGCCGCCCTGGACGTGCTGAGCTACATACTGGGCGACACGCCCTCGGGCCGCCTCTATAAAGAGCTCGTCGAGACTAAAAAGGCCGCTTCCGCCGGCGGCTTCTCCTGGGCGCTGCGCGAGGGAGGCGTCCTGATGTTCCTTTCCACGGTCCGCAAGGATTCGTCGCTCGAGGAGGCCCGCGACATACTGCTCAAGACGGTGGAGGAGGCCGCGGCCGGCGAGTTCGCCGCCGAAGACGTGGAGCGCGCCCGCACCGCCATGCTCAAGAGCATAGACATGGCGATGAAATCTTCCGAGCGGATAGCGACGTACCTGTCGGAATCCATAGCGGCCGGCGACTGGCGCCTGTTCTTCATCGACCGCGACCGCATCAGGACGGTGACCCCGGAGGACGTGAAGCGCGTCGCGGCGCAGTACCTCAAGCCCAGCAACCGCACGCTGGGATTGTTCATTCCCACGGAAAAGCCGGACCGCTCCGAGATGCCCCCGATGCCGGACGTGGCCGCCCTGGTGAAGGATTACAAGGGAGGCGAGGCGGTCTCGACCGGGGAGGCCTTCGACTCCTCGCCGGAGAACATAGACGCCCGCACCGTGCGCCGCACGCTCAAGAACGGCATGAAACTGGTGATGCTGCCCAAGAAGACGCGGGGCTCCTCGGTCAACGCCTACCTGACGCTGCGCAAGGGCTCGCTTGAGACGCTGCGCGGGCTCGGCGAGGTTCCGTCCTTCGCCAGCGATATGCTGATGCGCGGCACCGCCAGACGCAGCCGCCAGCGGATACAGGACGAGCTGGACCGCATAAAGACGCGCGCCAGGATAAACGGAGGCACGTCGTCCATAGAGACCGACGCGGAGAATCTGGAGGCGGCCTTGCGCCTGGCGGCGGAGATACTCAAAGAACCCTCCTACCCGGAGAAGGAATTCGAGGTCCTAAAGCAGGAGACGCTGGCCTCGCTGGAGAAGCGCCGCGGGCAGCCCGACTTCGAGGCCATGAACTCCTGGCAGCGGCATATGCGGCCTTACCCTTCGGACGATCCCCGCTACGCGGCCACTCTGGACGAACAGATCTCCATGGTAAAAGCCGTCACGCTGGAGGACATAAAAGCCTATCACCGCGACTATTACGGGACCTCCTCCGGCGAGCTCGCCCTGGTCGGGGACTTCGACCCGGATAAAGCCGCGGCTCTGGCAGGGGAGCTCTTCGGCGGGTGGACGGCCAAAAAGCCTTTCGAGCGGCTGGTCTACGAATACAAGGATATCCCCGCGGTCAATGTGCCCGTGGAGACGCCGGACAAGGCCAACGCGCAGATGTACCTGGGCCAGGCCATAAAGATGCGGGACGACCATCCCGATTACCCTGCCATGGTCCTGGCTAACTTCATGACCGGCGGCGGCTTCCTGAGTTCCCGCCTGGCCGTGCGCATAAGGCAGAAGGAAGGACTAAGCTACGGTGTGGGCTCCGGCTTTTCGGCCAATTCCGAGGACGAGTACGGCACCTTCTTCGGCTACGCCATATTCAGCCCCAAGGACGCGGAAAAGCTGGAAAAGGCCTTCCGCGAGGAGCTGGAACGGATAATAGCCGACGGCTTCACGGATAAGGAAGTGGCCGACGCCAAGAGCGGCTGGCTGCAGAAGCAGGTGCTGGCCCGCAGCAGCGACCCGGGCCTGGCCGCCTGGCTGGCGACCAACGAGTACCTGGGCAGGCGGATGGCCTGGGAGGGGGAGATGGAAAAGAGGGTCGCGGCTCTCACGCCCGCGGAGATACACGGGGCCTTCAAAAAGCACATAGACCCCTCTAAGATATCCTTCTTCCGGGCCGGCGATTTCGCCGGCGCGGCCAAAAAGGACGCCGCTTCCGCGGCCGCTCCCGCCGGGAACTGACCCATGGCGGACTGGAAGTTATTCGCCTTCGGCGCGGCCTTCTTCGCGGGCCTGACCGCCGTGCTGGCCAAGGTGGGGGTGAAGGACATCCCATCCAACCTGGCCACGCTGATCCGCACCATAGTTATAATAGCGTTCCTCGGCGCTTTGGTATGGGCCAGGAGCGAATGGCGCAACCCGCTGGAGCTCAACCGGCACAGCGTCATATTCCTGATGCTCTCCGGGCTGGCGACCGGCCTTTCGTGGATATGCTATTACCGGGCGCTGCAGACCGGCCCGGCGTCCCTGGTGGCGCCCATAGACAAGCTCAGCATCGTCTTCGCCATAGCGCTGTCCGTGATCTTCCTCGGGGAGAGGCTCAATCCATACCAGTGGGCGGGGGCTTCCATGATAGCGGCCGGGACATTGCTCATAATACTCCCCGCGGGCTACCGGCTAGTGCAACACCTGTAAACTAAGAAGACAACGCGTAAGTCGCGCTCTTCGTGTATCATAACACGAGGAGAGCCAATGACTTACAAGCGTGTGACCGCAGCAGAACGTCTCTTCATCTATCGCTGGCTTAAAGAAGGCCTCAGGCCGGCCGAGATAGCCCGCCGGCTAGGGCGCAACCCTGGAAGCCTCAGCCGGGAGCTTAAGCGCAATACGGGGCTGAAGGGCTACCGGCCAAAACAGGCGCAGGAGAAGGCGCAGGGCCGGGCTAAGCGGCCGGGGCCGCGGCGTTTCACGGAACAGGTGCGAGCCGATGCCGAGCGACAGCTTAAAGGTGGAAGAACTCCGGAGATGATATGCGGGCGAGCCCGTTTGGAGGGGAGGCCGCATGTGTGCAAGGAAACGATCTACAAGCATGTCTACGTTGATGCCAAGGCAGGCGGGATATTGTGGGCGCATCTTCCCCGGGCCAAACGTAAGCGGCGTCGACGCTGCCCTCGCAAAGATGGGCGCGGCCGGGGACGGATTCCGAATCAACGGATGATAGCCACCCGGCCGGCCGAGGTTGAAACGCGCCAGACCGCAGGACACTGGGAGGGCGACCTTATTAACGGGGCGCGCGCTACCGGCAACCTGGCGACGCTGGCAGAGCGCAGCACGCGGTTTACGCTGGTCGGGCGCACGGACAGCAAGGACGCCGAAGAGGTCCTGCGTGAGATGTGCGCCTTGTTCAAGACCCTGCCTCAGAGAGCCAGGCTAAGCCTCACGCTTGATAACGGGAAGGAATTTGCCAGGCATGAAGAACTGTCGAAAGGCGCCGGCATAGATGTGTTTTTCGCCAATCCATACCATTCGTGGGAGAGGGGCACGAACGAGAACACGAACGGCTTGATTCGTAGGCTTTATCCCAAGAAGTCATCCTTCGCCGAGATCGGCAGGGAGGAACTAAAGCGTATTGATTCATTCCTAAACGACCGGCCTCGCAAGTGTCTGGGGTGGATGACGCCGAGGGAGAAGATGGCCGCCTTCCTTGGTTGTGCCCCGTAACCAGCAGGACGAAGTGAGCCATTCCAGGCACGGGGCAGAAAATCAGTCTTACCCACAAAGGGCACACCGGCAGGACCCGCCAGCACTGTGCTTAAGCCGTGCTTGACTTGGAACGGCAAATTCCTTGAATTCCACTGCGGCAGTACAGTACACTATGGTTATTCACGAAGACGCGCACTGCGTTGTCAGCAAATGTTGCAATAGCTACTGGCTATCGGGACCCCAAATTAGAAGGCCCCGGGTGCGGAACCCGGGGCCTTCGTCGTCTCAACCCGATCTTGTTTACGGCTGGTTCATCCAGGCGATGAACTCGTCCCACTGCGAGCCCGCGGTCCAGCGCAGCTCATCGTAGCCGTTGG
>JAVVFK010000117.1:0-7360 GCA_032251015.1 Elusimicrobiales bacterium | reverse complement strand
ACACAATACCTATTTCGGGCATAAAAAACGCTTACAACACCGGCATAAAATAGCGGGGAAATAGGTATTGTGTCCCCAATTAAAAGGGAGCTACTACATGATCAGCAATAAGATAGTGACGGCGGTTGTTTTTTTGACGGCCCTGACGGCTTTCGCGTGCGCGGGCAAGATGGCGGCTGATAAGAAGGACGGCGCCGCGTCCAGGCCGGCCGCTCCGGACCTGGCCCCCATCAACAACGACTTCGCCATAAAGCTCTACCGCTCGCTGGCGCCCGAGGACGGCAACATATTCTTCTCGCCCTACAGCATCACCTCGGCCTTCGCCATGACCCGCGAGGGAGCCAGGGGCGCCACCGCCGCCGAGTTCGCCGAAGTCTTCGGCTTCCCGGCCCCGGAGAAGGGGCTGGCCGAGAGCTTCGAGGCCGCGGCCGCGGCGCTGGAAGCCGGCAAGGGCACGGCCAAGCTGACGCTGGCCAACAGCATCTGGCCGCAGCGCGGCTACGACTTCAGGAAAGACTATCTCTCCAAACTAAGGAAGTCCTACGGCGCGGAGTCCAACGCGGTTAATTTCAAAAAGGACGCCGAGGCCGCGCGCAAAGAGATCAACTCCTGGACGGAGAAAAAGACCGAGGGAAAGATAAAGGACCTCTTCCCGCCCAAATCGCTCAACGCGCTGACCCGGCTGGTGCTGGCCAGCGCCGTTTACTTCAAGGGGACCTGGCAGCATCCTTTCGAGCCGGGCATGACCTCCGACGCCGACTTCTTCGTCGCGGAGGGGAAACCGGTGAAGGTGAAGATGATGGCCCACCCGGGCCAGAAGAAGCGCCCCTACACCGCCGACGAGCTGGCCGCCGTGGTGGACCTGCCCTACGCCGGCGGGACGCTGTCGATGATGGCCGTGCTGCCGCGCGAGGGAAAGACCCTGGCGGAAGTCGAAGAGGAGCTCTCGGCGGAGAAGATAGCCGCCTGGCGCGGGGCGATGGGCGTGCGCGACGTGAAAGCGTTCTTCCCCAAGTTCAAGTTCAGCACCAAGTACGACCTGGCCGATCGCCTTAAAGAGCTGGGGCTGAAGATAGCCTTCACCGACTCGGCTGATTTCTCGGGCATGGACGGCACGCAGGACCTATACGTGCAGAAGGCCTTCCACCAGGCCTTCGTGGAGGTCAACGAGGAAGGGACCGAGGCCGCCGCCGCCACCGGCGTGGCCATGGGCCTTAAATCGATACAGATGGACTTCGAGGTGTTCCGCGCCGACCGCCCCTTCCTGTTCCTGATAATAGAGAACAAGACCGGCCTGGTGCTGTTCATCGGCCGCATGGAGAACCCGGCCGCCTGAGCCTGCCGCGGTACGGGCCCGGAAGAGGCCCTGGGTCAGCCGGCGGTGAAGCCGGCGCGGCTCAGGGCCTTTTTCACGGCCTCCAGCGTCTCCGCCTTCCCGTCGTATTCCAGCTCCGCCTCCGCCCGCTCCAGGCTGACCTCCGCCGAACTCACGCCGGGCACCGACTCGGCCGCTTTTTTGGCCCCCGCGGCGCAGCCCCCGCACGTCATCCCGCTTATCTTGATCACGATCCTCATACTCCGCCTCCTTGACAATAATGATTCTAAATTGATAGTCTTTGCTAAACAATAATCATTCTAATTTACCTTACGGGGAAAGTCAACATGAAGAACGCCGCAAAAAAAGTCAAAACCGCCGCAGTGCGCCGCACGCCCCAGCGCGACGCGCTGGAGGCGCTGCTGGAGGGGAACCGCTCCCATCCCTCGGCCGAACAATTGCACGCGCGGCTCAAGCGCCGCTTCCCCGGCCTCTCCCTGGCCACAGTATACAACAACCTCCAGAAACTGGTCGCGCTGGGCCGCCTGGCGGAACTGCGCTTCGACCCGGAGCGCCTCCGGTTCGATCCCGGCCTGGATGCCCACGCCCACCTGTTCTGCCTGTCCTGCGGCGCGGTGTTCGACATAAAACGACGCGCGCCGCGCCCGCCGGAGCCGCGCGCCTGCGGCGGTTTCCGTACCGTCGGTTCCGAGACCGTTTTCCGCGGCCGCTGCCGCCGCTGCGCGGCCAAAGCGGCCAAAAGTTCCAAGCCGTCCAAAAGGAGGACAAAACCATGTGCGAAGAAAAAGAAAAAGCGGTGACCGTGGGGGAACCCGTACCCGACTTCGAGCTGGAGACCTTCGAGCCGGCGTCCATGAAGTTCGGCCATTTCAGGCTTGCCGACGCGTTCAAGGACAAGCGCTGGACCGTGCTGGTCTTCTACCCCGGCGACTTCACCTTCGTCTGCCCGACCGAGCTGGCCGACCTGGCCTGCAGGCACAGTGAACTCTCCGGCCTGGGCGCCGACGTGGTCTCGGTCAGCGTCGACAGCAAGTTCACCCACATGGGCTGGCAGGGCCAGGAGCGCCTGCTCAAGGACGTTAAGTACCCGATGGGCTCCGACGTAAAAGGCACGCTGGCCAGGACGCTGGGGACTTACGACGCCAAAAGCGGCACGGCCCACCGCGGCACCTTCATAATAAATCCCGAAGGAATACTGGTCGGCTCCGAGGTCAACTTCAGCAACGTCGGCCGCGACATGGACGAGCTGGTCCGCAAGATGAAGGCCTTCGTCCACGTCCATCAGAACCCGCAGGAGGTCTGCCCCGCCAAATGGAAGCCCGGCGAGAAGACGCTCAAGCCCTCCGAAAAGTTGGTGGGCAGGGTGCACGAGGAACTGAAATAGAAATTTAGTATAACTAGGGCATGCCCAGGCACCGCCCGCTCAAAGCGGCCCTCATTTACAGCTGCGAGCCTTCCGGCCATTCCTCGGCCGCGCAGGCCATAGCCGAGGAACTGCCGCCGGAGCTTGTCGAGCCCATACACGTAAACCTCTCGACGGTGTTCCCGTCGTTCGGTCCTTTCGTCGCGCGCGCCTACCTGCAGGTGCTAAAGAAAACGCCCGCCCTCTGGTCCTACGCCTACGACAACAGCCTGCTCTCGATGGCGGCCAAAAGCCTGCGCGGAGCGGTGCTGCCCTACTATTCGCGCAGACTCTCGTCCTACCTGCACAAGCGGGGCGTGAAGGCGGTCATCTCCACGCACGCGGCGGCCTGTCAGATGCTGGCCAATGACGGCGGCCTCACGCGCAACGGCCCGGTCTTCGCCGTCGTCACCGATTTCCGCGCCCACTCCTACTGGCCCGGCAAAGGCGTCAAGGCCTGGTTCACGCACGACCGCGCCGGCGCCGAGGACCTGAAGAAGCACGGCGCAGCCGCGGAAAAGATCTTCGCCTGCGGCATACCCGTGCGCAAAGGGTTCGCCGCGCCGCGCAGCCGCGAGGCCGAGCGCCTCTCGCTGGGCCTGGACCCGCGCCTCTTCACCGTACTGCTGGCGGGCGGCAGCAAGGGCCTGGGCGAGCTGGAGGAAGCCGCCGCCGCGCTCAGGCCGCTGCTCGGGAAGATACAGCTGCTGGTGCTCTGCGGCGAGAACCGCCGCCTCGCCGCGCGCCTGGATAAAGTGCTGGGGGGGAAGAAGCACGCGCGCGTCTTCAATTACTGCAAGGACACCTCGCCGCACCTGGCCGCCGCCGACATAGTGGCCGGCAAGCCCGGCGGCGTGACGGCCGCCGAAGCCCTGGCGCTGATAAAGCCGCTCTTCATCTTCGCCCCGCTGCCCGGCCAGGAGGAACGCAACGCCGATTTCCTGGCCCGCCGCCGGCTGGCGATGAAAGCCGATACCGCCGCCGGCCTGGCGCAGCTGGTGAAAAAGGCCGCCGGCGACCCCGCCATGCTCGACCACATGAAGAAGGCGATGACCGCCCAATCCCGCCCCCGCGCCGCGCGCGACATAGCCGCCCGCGTGCTGGAAGAACTCTACCGTCCCGCTTTTGAAAAGGGCCGGAAAACATGCTAAAATAAATCCACGATCGGGGCGTGGCTCAGCTGGCTAGAGCGCTCGCTTCGGGTGCGAGAGATCGTGAGTTCAAATCTCACCGCCCCGATCTTCCTTTTTTCCCACCCCCATTGCGTTGTCAATAGTCCTTGCCCGTGCGGGCCGTTTTTAGTATTATTTTCCCGGTAAAAGATGCGCGTATATTTCAAGGCCAGCGGCAGGGTGCAGGGAGTGGGCTTTCGGTGGTTCGTGCGCGACTCCGCCCTGGCCCTTAAGCTCTCGGGCTGGGTGCGCAACCTGCCCGACGGCGACGTGGAAGGCGAGGCGCAGGGCCCCGCGGAAAAGGTGGAACGGCTGCTGGCGGAGATAAAGAGCGGCCACGACTGGGCCAGGGTGACGGAGCTCGCCCATCACGAAGTGCCGGAGACCGCCGGCGGAAATTTCGAAATCAGGTAAAGAGGTTCACGCCACATGCTTGACGCTAAGAACGAGAAGAGGGACGAGAAGGAAGAGGACAAGGGAGAGGAAACCGCCCGGCCCGAGGAAAAGGAAGAAAGCAGGGAAGAAGGCGCGCCCGAGGGCGAGGAGAAGAAGGGCATTCCAAAGGAAAAGCTCAGCTCCATCAACATAGATTCCACCAACCAGTACATCCGCAAGATCAGCACCATCGACCACAAGATCTCGCGCGAGGAAACGCACGAGCTATGGAAGCGCGTCAAGCGCGGCGACCGCCGCGCCAAGCAGCGCCTGCTGGAGCTCAACCTCAAGCTGGTCATACCGATAGCCAAGCGCTTCCTCTACCCCGGCGCCGACCTGATGGACCTGGTGGAGGAGGGCAACCTCGGCCTGCTCCACGCCATCGACAAGTTCGACATCCGCAAGGGCTACCGCTTCTCCACCTACGCCTCCTACTGGGTGGAGCAGTACGTCCGCCGCTCGGTGGAGGAGACCTCGCGCACCATACGCGTCCCGCCGCACGCCTGGACCGCCCTGCGCAAATGGCTCAAGCAGTGGGACAGCATGCACGGCAAGCTGGGCAGAGATCCGACACTCGCCGAGATGGCCAAGCAGATGCACTGGACCGCCAACCAGGTGCGCACCGCCCTCAACGCCTCCGAGGTCATGACGGGACTTTCGTCCATCGAGACCCCGCTGGGCCACGACGACGGCTCCGACACGGTCGGCGACACGCTGCAGGACCACAACGCCGCCGCGCCCGACAGCCTTATCTCCATACTGCGCCTCCACGACGAGCTCAAGGACGCGCTGGTGGAGATAGGCGAGCGCGAGCGCATGATAGTGGAGCTGCGCTACGGCCTTACCGGCCAGACCGCGATGACGCTCAACGAGATAGGCAAGAAACTGAGCCTCTCGCGCGAGCGCGTGCGCCAGATAGAGGAGCGCGCGCTGCTGCGCCTGCGCCGCGTGGCCGCCAGGATGGGCCTCATCGAGATGTCCAACAAGAACGGCCCCACCAACATACAGCCCGGCTGGAACCAGCCCAAGCAGAAGACCGACCTGCTGGGCGACGCCATACCGACCAAGCCCTACGTGCCGCGCAAGCAGGGGAAGGGGAAGAAATGATGACCGCAGCGACCGAGACGATAGAAGCGATAAAAGCGGCGATCCGCGACGTGCCGGACTTTCCCAAGCCCGGCATCATGTTCAAGGACATAACCCCGCTGCTCAGCGACCCGAAACTCTTCGAGATGTCCGTCAGGCTGCTGGCGGAGCCTTATAAAGGAAGAGGCATAACCAAGGTCATCGGCATGGACGCCCGCGGCTTCATCTTCGCGGCGCCCGTGGCGCTGGCGCTGGGCGCGGGATTCACGCCCGTGCGCAAAAAGGGCAAGCTTCCTTATAAGACCGTCTCGGTCACCTACGACCTCGAGTACGGGCAGGACACCCTGCAGATACACGAGGACGCCATAAAGCCAGGCGAGAAGATACTGGTGGTGGACGACGTGCTGGCCACCGGCGGCACGGCCGGGGCCGTATGCGGCCTGGTGGAGAAACTCGGCGGGAAACTGGAGGGCGTGGCCATGCTCATAGAGCTGGAGTTCCTCAAGGGCCGCGACAAGCTGTCTGGCTACCCCGTCGAATCTTTGATAAAATATTAGTTCGATGCGCCCGTAGCTCAATTGGATAGAGCTGCTCCGTCCTAAGGAGAGGGTTGGTGGTTCAAGTCCGCCCGGGCGCGCCAGTTTTTTAGGAGAATACAATGCCTTCATCGACATGGGTGTCCAGCGGCGAGCCCCAGATACAGCGCGGCAACTTCGACACGGTCATGACCTTCATAAAGCGCAGGCGCGACGGCGTCATCGCCGCCGCGGTGGTTCTGGTCGCCGCCGTCGTGCTCGGCGCCTGGTTCTACCTGCATTACAGCCGGATCAACGACACCGCCTGGAAGCAGCTCTTCATCGCCCAGCAGACCGGCTTCTCCGGCGCCTTCGCCGAGGCCGAGAAGAAGCTCGACGAGGTCGCCTCCGGCTTCGCCCGCTCCGACGCCGCCCCCTACGCGATAATGAGCAAGGGAGACATCCTCTTCCGCCAGGAGAAGTACAAGGAAGCGCTGGAGGAGTACAAGAAACTCCTCAACGGCCCCGACTACCTGCGCCCCTTCGCCGTCTATAACGCCGGCAAGACCCGCGAGGCCATGGCGCTCACCGCCGAGGCCGCCGCGGACTACCGCGACTTCCTGGCCAAGTATTCCGATCACATGCTGGCCCCCGAGGTGCATTTCTCGCTGGCCGCCGTGCAGGAGAAGATGGGCGACCTTACGGGCGCCCGGACCACCTACGAGAAGATAGCCATACTCTACCCCGAGACCTATTGGTCCGCGGCCGCCAAAGAAAAGGCCGGCCAGAAATAATAATACCCGGTAACGGCGAAAAAGCCCGGCCGCGAGCCGGGCTTTTTTATTGCCCGCCGCCTCCGGCCTTACCTGACTTTTGTCATATAAGGCATATCCGCCATATGTATCAAAGTAACGCTTGACAGGGTTTTGGGGTTTTTATAGTATTACCTTGCTCTGTAAAGGAGACCTTCCACTCGCAGTACGGGAGGGTCCGCCAGCCCCGGGGAAGTGTGGGGGGGAGCGGAGCGCCCGATTTAAGGCGCTTCTCCAGAAAGGCCGTAGGCCCCAAAAAGGGGCACAGGCACTAGCCCAAAGGGGGATTCAAAACCCTCCGGCGGGAGAGAGCAAAGGCCCCGGCGACGGGGGCTTACGACAAAACAGGAGGAGAGTAAATGAAAAAAGTGATAGCGATACTTGCGCTGCTCGCGCTTACTGGCAACATCGCCAGCGCCGAGCTGCTCAAGAACTTCAAGTACGACGGCAAGATCGAAGTGAACGGGTACACCAGCAAGAACAATACCGACGGCAACAGCGACACCGACGACACCACCAGCGATGTCGACACCCGTGTTCAGATAGACATGGGTTTTGACCTCAACGACGACGCCGACGCTGTCGTGTCCATAGTCAAGAAT
>JAVVFK010000116.1:0-7382 GCA_032251015.1 Elusimicrobiales bacterium | reverse complement strand
CGCCTCGCCGCGCCGAGACCGGCGGCCGGCGTCACAGAGAGGGAACCGGCGGCGAGCCGCGGCAGGAACCGGGGACGATGGGCGAAATCACCGAAGTCGCGGCTGCGGGCCAGCCGCCGGAAGACGCGCTCGAGCCGCAGCAGCCCGCCGAGTTCCTCGCCGAAGAGCGCGGACAGCCGGTAGAATCCGTCCATCGCGGCGGCGGGGGAACGGTCCCGGGCCAGCGCGTTGAAATACCGGCAGGCCGGCGGCACCGCTTCGCCCGGGCCCGGGCGCCGACTGAGAACGGCCGAGGCCCCGTCGAAATATTCCTTAAGGCGCGGGAAGTCGACGCCTTCTTCGAGCCCGCCCACCGCGAAAGGCCCGGGGCCGGGGCCCGGACCGAAAAGGGAGGGAACGTCGGCCGGGTAGAACCAGCCGTCGCAGGAAAGTGAAAATTCATGGAAAGCTTCGTAAGGGCCGGAACCCCGCACCTTGTTCTGCAGCGCGCCGCCGAAGATATCCCCCCAGTCGGAAGTCCATTCCCCGCCTCCGAACCCGCGCAGGTAAAGACCCCTCAGTCGGGCCAGGCCCGCGCGCAGGCGGGCCAGGTCCCGCGCGGTCCAGTCGGCGTACATGTCCAGGTCCGCCTCCACGGCGGCGAAACCGAGACCCCGCAGGAATCGCACGCTTCGGGCTATATCCGGCGCCGTATCCGGGGTGAAAGTGGCCATCACGCGCATCCGGCGCAGGTAAGAGGAGGGAAGTCCGGAAAGGTTCCGCATGACCGCGGCGAAGACGGAACCGCCGCCGGAAACGAAGGCGCGCTGCGAGTCGGTGGCCCGGCGCGGGCCGTCCAGGCTTACCGTGAGGTCCACGCCCCTGTCCAGCAGGAACCGCGCCTTCTTCCTGTCCAGCAGCAGGCCGTTGGTCGAGACGGTCACCGAAAGCCATTTGTAATTCTTCCGTACGTGCTCTACGGCGGCGGCGACGGCGTCGAACTCCAGAAGCGGTTCCCCGCCGGTCAGGCCGATCACGCGGAACTTGGGATCCCCGCCCGCGGCCGCCGCGGCCCGCGGTGCGCAGTAGGACGCGAAAAGATCTATCCCGCGCTTCAGGCGTTCCGCCGGCAGCCTCCTGGCCGGGCCGCTCACTATGGAAGAGCTGGAGCAGTATCCGCAGCGCATATTGCAGGCGGAGGTGACATAGATCTCCAGGCTGGCCGGCAGCAGTTCCAGTCTTTCGGCGGCATAGCGGTTCATGCTCCGTCTGCCTCCAGGGAAACCGCGAACCGGCCCCGGCGGCCGCGGGCGGCCAGCAGGGAATAGAGCAGCAGCGGCCTAGCCGCGGCGGGACCGCGGGGCCCGGCGGGCAGCCGCATGATCAGCGCCCTGTCGCCGGCGCCGCCGGAAAGCAGCGCGCGCGCGGCGCCGCAGGCCGCGGGCCCCGGGGGCAGAGCGGCCCGGGCGGCGCGGAAAGAGCCGGGCAGACGCGGCGCCCGGCAGGCCGAAGCCGCGCAGTTCTCCACCGCCGCCAGGCCGCCCAGTTCCCGGTCGAAAACACGGTCCACCCCGGCCCCGTTGCGCAGCATGACGGCCGGGTCCTTCCCCCTGGCAAGCGCGAAGAAATACCTGTCGACGGGAGAAAGGACGCCGTCGGTCCGGCCGTGGCGCCGGATAAAAGAGAGAGCGCCGGCGTAAACCCGGCGGAGACGCGGCAAGTCGATCCCCCGGCGCAGATCGCCTACCGCGTAACGGTCCTGCCGCGGCCAGGCGGCGCAAAGAGCGTCGCACGGGAAGAATATCCCTTCCGGAGAGAGACAGAGCGTGTCGAGCGGCAGCACCTTCTCGCCCGCGTCGTAGTCCTGGAAAAAGGACCTGAACGCCAGCCCGCCGCCGCCAAGCAGGACGCCGGCGTCGGCCCGGCGCAGGGCCCGGTCCCTGAAAACGGCCAAAGCGCGGCCGAGCAGGGCCAGTTTAGCGGGAGTCCATGTCTCATACACGTCCAGACCTATCTCGACCGAGGCGAAACCCATATCCTCCAGCCGCCGGGCGCTGTCCGTCACGGACCCGATGGTATCGGAAGTGACCGTCAGGGTCACATGCAGCCGGCGCAGCGCGGAAGAAGGCAGACGCTCCAGGTTCCGTTTCACGGCTTCAAAGACGGACCCCCCTCCGGCGCGGAACCGGCGATGCCGGTCGGTGGCCGCGCGTCCGCCGTCGAGGCTCAGCACCAGGCAGACGCCATGGTCCATAAGCCGCGCGGCTCGGTCCCGCGTCAGGAGAGTCCCGTTGGTGGTGACGCTGACCAGGAATTTTTCCCGGCGCGAAGCGATATAGCGGGCGGCGGCGGCCACCGCCTCGAACTCCAGCAAAGGCTCCCCTCCGCTGAAGGATATGGTCCGCGGCGCGGTCCCGCCGCCGCAGCGGCCGAAAAGATCCACGGCGCGTTTCAACTCGTCCGGGGTCAGCGCCCGGCCGGCGCCCGGCCCGAGCATCCCCATAGAAGAGCAATAGCCGCAAGCGAGGTTGCACCGGTTGGTGACGAAGATATCGAGCCTACGGGAAAAAGAGCCGCCGCTCATAGGGAATCGGCCTCCACGGCAAGACGCAGCCGCTTTCCCAGCGCCCTCGCCTTGAGCGAAGAATAGATCGCCGAAGCCTCCAGCGACCCGAAGGCCCCGGACAGGCGGGAAGCGCGCAGCGAAAGGCTTACCGACCGCGCGGGAGAATAGAGGGCGTAATCCGCCGAGGTACGCAGACCCGAGGGGGCGCGGCCCCGGAGCTGGAGCGCGAGCCGGCGGACGGGCCTGGCGCCGGCCTGCCGGGGCGCGTGGGCGAGATCCCCGAAATCCTTATCCTTTGCCAGTTCGCGCCAGGCCCGCTGCACTTCAAGCAGGCCGCCGATCTTCTCGGAAAATATCGCGTTGGCCGCCGCCGCGTCGGCCAGGAGAAGGCGCGGGTCCCGCCCGTGCGCGAGACAGTAGAGATACCTGTCGACGGGAGAAAAGGCGCCCTCCGCGCGAGCTTCCGGCGGAACAGCGGCCGCCGCGCTCCTGTATATCGCCCGCAGTTTCGCCTCGTCGATGCCATTCTCAAGGTCCCCCACCACGAACCGGGACCCGCCTTCGGCGGCCGTGGCCAGAGTATCGGAAGGATAAAAGAGACCGTCCGGGGAGAGAGAGACGTCGCCCATGGGCGTGTAAAATCCGGCCTTCTGCTGCTTGTTCTCCAGGGAAAAAGTGAAAACGCGCGCCGTCTTCTCCGGATCGCCCGAAGCCAGCAGCCCGGAGTAATGTCTCCTTACGGCCTCCAGCGTGCGGGCCAGCATCCGCAGGCCCCCGGGAGTCCAGCGCTCGTAAGCGTCCAGTCCCAGTTCCACGAACCTGAAACCAAGATCCTGCAGGAGGCTTATGGTGCCGATCATCGAAGGCATCGTCCGCGAGGTCACGGTCACGGAGGCGCGCACACGGGCCAGCGAGGCCGGGGACAGCGCGCGGAGATTGCGCATCAGGACGTCGTAGACCGATCCGCCGCCGGAGGCGAAAACGCGGTGGGCGTCGTGCGTCTCCCTGCCGCCGTCCAGGCTAGCCGCCAGGTAAACGTCCCCGCGGATGAAGAATTCCGCCTTACGCCGGTCCAGCAGCGTGGCGTTGGTATTGACGGTGATATCGAACGGCTCGCGCAGACCGCGGACATACAGGATGGCGGCCTTCAGCAGGCCGAACTCCAGCAGCGGTTCGCCGCCGGTGAAGCAGATGGTGCGGCGCGGCCCCGGGCCCGGGCCGTAGGAGGCGAAGATATCCACGGCCCGCTTCAGCGAAGACAGGCATAGCGTACGGGCGGAGCCGGCCAGCAGATGCCTCGACGAGCAGTAGGTGCACCTGAGATTGCACTTATTGGTAAGGAAGATCTCCAGCCTGGTGGGTCGGAAAGGGGACATAATATGAAGCGCCGGGGGCGCGTGGAGCTGAAGCCGCGCGGCGGACGGCCCGGCGCCGCCGGGCCGTTACTTCTTCCCGGCTTTCGTCCCGGTTTTCTTCCCGGGTTTTTTCCCGGGCTTCCGGCTTTCGTTTATAAAAAGGCCGGATTCCAGGTCCCTATCCTCGCGCAGGGCCGCCACATAGGCCTTGAACGCGGGCTTAGCGCCGGCCAGGTAGCGGACGCTCTCGAATATTTTGCCGATCCCGGCCCTGAAAACGGACGTGGCATCGCCGTCATAGACGCCGGCCAGCAGCGCGAAGTTCTTCTTCTCGCATTCGGCGCAGCGCGCGGAATCCGCTTCGTAAACGCAGCCATGGTATTCCTTCACGCCGGTGTCTGCGTGACCGACCTTGACCCCCCGGCCGTCATAGCGCCACTGCGGCGGCACCAGCACGTAATTGCCCTTGGCGTCGGCCATGAGCATATCCGAAAAGATGCGGCAGCCGTCGCCGGCGTCGAGCAGGTCCCCGAGATTGAGCAGCAGGAAAGGCTTGCGGGCTATGACGCTCTTCAGCAGCAGCTGCCCCAGTTCGGCCAGTCCGGCGCGCAGCCCCTCCAGTTCCTTCTTGGTCCAGCGGCCTTTGCCGCAAAGCTCGAAGCGCAGCCGGGAATACCCGTTCTTAAGGGCGGCGCGGGCCAGCGCGGCCGCCTTCGGGGCGGAGCGGCGATCCAGACCGATTATGCCGTAGACCCGTTCCAGGTCGGCGAGCTCGGGGCCCAGTTTTTTATCGGCCGCGTCGCGCAGACCGAGGAATATTCCATGTTCCTTCATAAAGCGTATCTCGTCCTGATCAAAACCCTTCATTACCGCCTCCGTCGCGGGTGTCCCGCCGTATAGTTCCTGTCAATAAATTTTACCATAAGGAGGCGTATCTTTAGCGGCGCAGCGACAGTTTCAGCGAACGTCCAAGTTGTGCCGCTTTCAGCAGGGCGTAGAGCGCGAGCTTCCCGCGGAACCCCGCCGTCCCTCCCGCTTCCAGCTCCAGCCGGCCGGACCGCGCGGGAGAATGAATGCAATAATCCAGCGTTTTCCTGGACCCCGACAGCCCGCCGCCGGCGGAGTAAAAGGACGGGACGCCGCGCGGCGCCGCGTGCCTGGGAGGATGAGCGATATCGCCGAAACCCGGCTCGGTAGCCATGGCGGCCAGCGCCCGCCTGGCCCATAGCAGACCGCCCAGCTCCCGCTCGAAAACCTCCGACACTTCCCGTGCGTTGGCCAGCGAAGGCCCGGGGTCGGCGCCGCGGAACACCTCGTGCCAGTACCGGTCCGCGGCCGGAATTATGCCGTTCGGAAAACCGTACCGGCCGATAATCTGGGACACTTTTTTCCGCGTTCGCGCCAGAAGAGCGGAGTCCAGGCCCGTCCGCAGATCCCCCACTGTCCAGCCCGGCCGGCCGGCCCCCCGGCAGACCGTGTCCGACGGGAAGAAGTACCCGTCCACCGAAAGCGAGAATTCGTTGGAGACCAGCGACGCCTGATCGGCGCCGAGCCCGTCCTCGAAAGGAAAGAGGGGCAGGGGTCTCCGGGGGGCCCGCAGGGCGTCCAGCCAGGCCGCGACATAACCCCGGCGGAAAACGGCCAGGGCCGCCGCCAGGTTCTCCAGCCTGCGGCGCGGCCATATCTCGTATATGTCCAGCCCGAATCCCGCCGAGCGGAAACCCAGCCCGCGCAGGAAATCCAGGGCGCCGGCGGCGCCCCCCACGGTGCGGGAATCGAAAGTGGAAACGGCGCGCATGCGGCCGAGCCAGGAGGCAGGAAGCTTCTCCAGGTTCCTCATGACCGCGGAAAATACGGACGGAGGGCCGCCGGGACCCGGCCGCCTGTTGCGGTCGTGCAGGACCGCAGGTCCGTCCAGACTGACGTCCAGTTCCACGCCGTTATCGAGCAGAAAGGCGGCTTTGTCCCTGTCCAGCAGCGTTCCGTTGGTGCAGACATGCAGGACGAGACCGCGCCTGCGGCGCAGTTTCTCGACCGCCCGCCTGAGCAGGGGGAATTCCAGCAGCGGCTCGCCGCCGGTCAGCCCGACGGTCAGGGGACCGCCGCCGGCCCGGCGGGAGTAATCGAGAGCGAGCTCCGCGCCGCGGACTATCTCCTCCAGGCTCATCGTTCTCGTCCCGCCGGCCTTCACGGGCCGGCTCGAACAGTAGGCGCAGTCAAGATTGCAGCGGTTGGTGAAGTAAAGCTCCAGCGTCGGAGGCAGGCGGGACGGCGTCATGGGGCGTTCCTCCCGATCGAGCCGGTGCGCAGGTCCAGTCTCAACCGGTCGCCGTCCTTAACCAGGGAGAGGTTGGAGGTCTCAAGTATGAGCGGCACGCCCAGTTCGGAGCAGATCTGCGCGGCGTGCGAGCCGAAGGCCCCGCGCGAAACGACCACGGCTTTTATCCGGTCCATCAGCGGCAGAAAACAGGGTTCCAGGTCATGGCCGCAATAAATGAAAGGCGGCCCTTCCCAGGAAGCGGCTCGCCCGGCCGTCACGGCCGGCCCCTCGATCACCGCGTCCCGCGCCCGGAACGGCAGTCCCCTGATGACCATCCCGCCGCGGCGTGAAGCCGCGCGGGAAGCCGCCCGGCGGGCCAGCCGCTCCTTGCGCGCTATAAGTTCCAGTTCCCCGGGTATGCGGCGCAGCAGAGCCCTGCCGTAAGCGCAGCAAGCCCTTCTATTTGAAAGCTCGCGGCGCACGGCCAGCCAGACCCCCCGCTCGCGGGCCAGCCGCTCGAGCCAGGCCGCGGCTTCGGCCGGCTCCCTCTTGAGCAGGTCCCGCTCCTCCTCTTTTTCCAACCCCTCCGGGGCGTAGGAGAACGCCATCCGGAAACGGCCGCTGCCGCGGGCGAAAGAGAGCGTACGGCGCAGCGGCCGCTCCCCTTTCTTCTGCAGGACGAAGATAATGAAAACGCCGTCACGGCCAAGCCGCTCCAGCGCCGCACGGCGGCGCGGCGGCAGCTCGGAGGGAAAGACGGTATCGTCGTCGTCGTCGTATTTGACGCTGACCCACCCCCGCCGGGCTATCTTCGCCCTGGCGGCCGGGCTTATCCTGATCCGGAAATGCTCAAGGCGCTCATCGGCGGGCCTGGCCAGGCCCAGGAAGTTAAAAGCCGCCACGTCCGCCGTCTCCGCCAGGCTCCAGTCGCGCGGAGCGAGTCCGAGCCCGCGCATGGCCGCGGTTATGCGCGCGTACAGGCCCGGCATATCCGCGCGCGGCTTTTCAGGCTCGCGCGGCAGCGGCCGCGCCTGGAGAAAAATAGGTTCGCCGCCGGAGACCAGGAACTCGAAAGCCGCTCCGCCGGAAGGGAAGAGTTCGTTACGGGCGGAAGCCAGGACCGCGAGTAGGCGGGTCGCCGCGCGGCGGTCCAAAGGGGAACCCGGCGGGCAGTCCAGCCGCCGGGTGCGCGCATCCAGCGTGAACCTCCAGTCCGCCGACC